>JBIKOF010000315.1:0-3417 GCA_044358205.1 Gammaproteobacteria bacterium
TCGGTTATCGCGCCTGGGGTCATTTGAGTTTTGAGCGCACCGGGCTTCCCGGTGTCCGTCCCAAGCGCGGGGCTGTATTTGGGGGCATTTATCGTAAACTTCTCTTTCGGTGACCCGATTCCACTGCGTTTGAGCAGTCTACTCCCTGGCAGGCAATGGTATGAAACAAGCCCCTGAATTCCCTAGTGCCCCAGATTGCGATGTCATCGTGGTCGGGGCTGGTTTTGCCGGCCTGTACGCGCTGTGGCAGGCCCGTCAGCGTGGCCTGAGCGTACGCGGCTTTGAGCGGGGCGCAGACGTTGGCGGCACCTGGTACTGGAACGCCTATCCCGGCGCGCGTTGCGACGTTGAAAGTTACAACTACGCGTATTTTTTCAACGACGACATCGTCCGCCAGTGGAACTGGAGTGATGCCTGTGCCGGACAGGCAGAGATTCAGCGTTACCTGCGCTTCGTGGCCGAGCGTTGCGATGTCGTGCGCGACATTACGTTCAATACCACCGTCAAGGCGGCAAGGTATCTTGATGACTCAGGGTTGTGGCAGGTGGTGCTGTCATCCCGGGAAACGCTCATCTGCCGGTATCTAGTGCTGGCCATTGGAGCACTCTCAGACCCCAAAGCACCCGATATAGAGGGCGTTTCGGACTTCGCCGGTGAAACCTACTTCACCTCCACCTGGCCCAAGGACGGAAGCGTGAACCTCACTGGCAAGCGTGTGGGTGTCATTGGCACCGGCTCTTCGGGAGTACAGGTCATTCCGGAGATCGCAAAAGTGGCGGCGGAGGTGCATGTCTTCCAGCGTACTGCGAATTATGTCACTCCCACACGTTCCGGTCCGATGGACCCCGCCCTCGTCGCGGCGCTGCGGGAGGAGCCTCAGGCAGTGCGGCGCGCATTCCGTGAAACCTATGGGGGCCACACGCCGCTGGGCATGGGAACCGAGCGCTTTGTGGAATTGGATGAGGTTGAGCGCGAGCGCGCGCTGCAAAAGGCGTGGGATGAGAACTATATCGGCCTCGCCTTTCGGGACGCCTATCTACCGGAAGCTAATGCGGCGATTTCGGAATTCATTCGGCAGCGCATGCACGAACAGGTTCAAGACCGCTGGACCGCAGATCATCTGGTGCCTTGGGATCACCCTTTTGGGGGCAAGCGCCCCTGCCAGAGCGATGTCTACCTGCAAACCTTCAACTTGCCACATGTGCATCTGGTCGCGCTCCCAGAAACCCCCATCGAGCGGATAGTTCCCGCAGGCATCCAGACCAGTGCAGCACTGATTCCCTTGGACGTTATCGTGTATGCCACGGGCTTCGATGCCATCTCGGGGCCGGTGCTGGCTATCGATCTCAAAGGCATGGGTGACCGTTCGATGCGCGAAACCTGGGCAGATGGCCCGCTGAATTATCTGGGCACCATGGTGAATGGCTTCCCCAATCTCTTCCTGCCATCCAGCGCGATGTCGCCCTCGGTGCTTTCCAATATGGCGACCCTGGCTGAGCAGCAAGTCGATTTCATCTTTGACACTATAGACTGGCTAGAAGCGCACGGCCGTCCGCGCCTTCACCCCTTGCCTCAGTCGCAGGCGTTCTGGCGCGAAGAAACTTTGCGCCACGCCAAACGCAGGCCCGGTGCGCTCACCACCAAAAGCTGGTACTCCGGTGCAAACGTGCCCGGCAAGCCGCGAATGTTCATGGTGTACTGCGGGGGCTTCAAACGCTACAACGAAACCTGCTACGACGAACTCGCGCGGGGTTTCCCCGGATATGAATTACTGGCTGCGCCGATAGCTCAGGCCTCCTGATGAATCTAGCGCTGACGCGCCTGTTCGCGCGTCTACTTGCTGGCATGGACGACGCAGAAAGTCCTGAATGGGATGATCGGGAAAGTCGGCTCGATCCTCGCGTCTATTCAGATTCCGTGGTTCTGGCGAAAGAGAAGGCGGGGATTTTTCGCAAGATGCCGCTTTGCCTAGGTCACGCAGATCAACTGCGCGAACCTGGTAGCTTGCTAGCCCGAGATCTTTTGGGTCTCCCGTTGTTGCTCACGCGCGACCATCATGGGCAGATTCACGTACTACTCAACGTGTGCCGCCATCGCGGAGCACGGCTCATTCACGCTCAGAATGAGCGATGCCAGAGCAGCGGGATCTCCTGCCCGTACCACGCCTGGACCTATGGACTCGATGGACAACTGCGGGCCGTACCCAAAGCCGGCGCCTTCCCCACGCTAGACAAACTAAGCCATGGCCTGCGCCGCCTGCCGTCCACGGTCCATCGTGGTCTGATCTGGACAATCCTTGATCCGGCCGCCGAGCAGATCGACATCACAGCGCACCTTGGTGATCTGGATGACGACCTTCGCACGCTGGATCTCGAGTCGCACTTCTTCTTCAAACAACGGGTACAGACGCGGGCTTGTAACTGGAAGCTGATGATGGATGCGTTTCAGGAGACTTATCACATCAAACGGCTCCATGCTTCAACGATCGCACCCTTCTTCACCGGGGTGAATCCTGCCGGTGAGCCAGTGGGTTTTCATGCGCGCATTCTGGTTGGACGAGACCGTCTGCCAGAGGCGTTGGCGTTACCACAGTCGGCATGGGATCTGCGCCGGCACGCAACGCTGACACACGTGATTTTTCCGAACAGCCTGCTCATCTACCACCCAGACTCCACCAGCCACATGGCAATGTTCCCAACTGCTCCCGATCAAATCACCTTCGTGCACACCCTGTTTACCCCCGAGGAAGCCATAACAGAGAAGCAGGTCGCACACTGGGACCGGAATTTCGCGATGATCGATGGCGGGGTGTTCAGCGCTGAAGATCTTTTCATTTCTGAGGAAATTCAGTCGGGGGTGTCTTCTGGCGCGAACGAAACACTGGTTTTTGGACGGCAGGAACACTTGCTGCGCAGGTTCCATGAGAATGTAGCGGCCTGCCTCGCGGCAGGCCTGGTGGCGGACTGATTATCGCCCGGCCCTCATTCAAGGCCGGACGCTTGACCTGCATTTCCCAGTTTTTGGCACCCGTAAGTTTCGATCAGCTCACGCGCGGCAAAATATCGCCGATGCACACGTATTTGAGTTCGAGATAGTCATCCATGCCATGGTGAGATCCCTCGCGTCCGAGCCCGGATTGCTTGACTCCGCCAAATGGCACGTGTTCGGTAGCCAGAATGCCTACGTTCACGCCCACCATCCCATATTCCAGAGCTTCCATCACGCGATGGATGCGTCCGATGTCGCGGCTGTAGAAGTAGCTCGCAAGCCCATACTCGGTGTTGTTTGCGGCGGTGACAGCTTCCTCTTCCGTGTGAAACCTGAACACTGGCGCGAAGGGTCCAAAGGTTTCTTCACGGGCACACAGCATGTCGCCCGTGGCATCAGCGATGACTGTGGGCTCAAAGAAAAGACCAG
>JBIKOF010000316.1:0-3400 GCA_044358205.1 Gammaproteobacteria bacterium
GGCCACAGCAGGCTTTGGTCATGACGGCATTCCTTGAATTCGTGGTCAGCGCAGCGTGGCGGGTGCAGTGTTACTGCGAACCCGGGACCGTCGATCGACTTCGGTACGGCCAAGACGGCTGTGCCGGAAATCCCCGGGGGATATCCCGAACCAGCGCTTGAAGGCCTTGCCAAAGTTCGCCGGATTGCTGAATCCCAGGGCTGCTGCGACTTCCTTCACCTTCAGCGATTCGTTACCAAGCAATTCCACGGAGCGCCCGCGCAGGAAATCATCCACCACAGACTGGTACGTCACTCCAAGCCGTCGCAGGCGACGAATGAGGGTGCGTGGTGCTAGATGCAGATGGGTCGCAACCTCGGCCAGAGTGGGAACCGGCCGCTGTGTCCGGGCATTCTCGAAGCCCCGGCTGAGGAAACTTCGCACCTCACCCAGAGTGGTGCGCTCGCGCGACGACGACAGCGTTGCTTCGCATTGATCAAGAGCATGCGTCCACGTCGATTCCAGGTGTCCCATGTTCCTCAAGTCGCGCCACGTTCGCGGCAGCTCCAAGGTGTTGCGTGCGCCGCCGAAGTGCACCGGACAGGGAAAATGCAGTGCGTATCGGTCTGCCCACTCGGGTGCCGGATAGGCAAGGGTGAGCACCGTGTTCGAAGGCGCAATGTCATACACCGATTCGAGATAGCGCAGCAGGATGATGAACGGTGTTTCAATGAGCACCGGACCCGATTCGCCCAGATCGATCAGGGGACACAGGGCCATCTCAAAGACGTCTTCGCGCAGCATGCCCTCCATATGCATGTACGGAACGCGGTGCGGGAAATAGCGGAGGAAAACATCGAGGCTGTCGCCGAGCGTAGGCGCGCTCATCAGGGCAACGCTGATGGGGCCGTGAAAGTGATCCGACAACGTAGCGGCCCAAGTCAAATACCAGTCGGGCTCGCGGGCGAGCTGACGCGCGTTGTGGATGTACCGCAGCGCTTGACGAACAGTGATCCGACAGTCCGCCACCGCGAGTGCGACATCGTCGAGACCGGTGCCCTCGAACAACCTCTCCGGTGGAAAGAGGCGCGCGAGGTGCCGGCCGTAGGTCACCGGCATCAGCAAGTCCTCGATCGCCATCGTTGTCATCGAGCGCCTCCCACACAGTGTCACCAAAATAACAGAAATTGTCAGGAGCTTCCCTTTTTTGCTGCGCGCGCTCAGGGCTAGTTTCTACGGTAGGGGACGCCTCGGAACGCAGCACATGCAGTCCGACATCCGCTAACCGCATACCGAAGGGAGCTTGAATGACAGAGCAAGAGAGAGTCGCGCGCAACTGCGCCAAGGTCAGGTTGTTCATCGACGCTTGGGGATGCATCGACCCGGATGTCGCGATGGCCTGTCTGTCCGACGACATCGTCTACATCAATCAGCCACTCGCGCCAGTGGTCGGGCAGCAAGATGTCCGCAAGATCGTTGCAGGCATCATGAAGCTCTCAAAGAAGGTGCACTGGGAGCTGCGCAATGTCTTTGGCCGCGGCAACACGGTCGTGACCGAGCGCATGGATTGCTGGGACTTCAACGGTGAGGGCTGGGGCTTGAAGCTTCCGTGCATCGGCATGTTCGAGGTGAACGAGGAAGGCAAGATCTGCCGCTGGCGCGATTATTTCGACAACCGCCTATGGTTCGATAACGGAGGCCCGACCCTGCATCTGGATTGAATGTCCCGCGTCGTGGCGAACGACGGCCGACTGGCGCCTGACTGCGAAGCCTGCGCAGGGCCCTGATACCGCGATTCTGATTTTCCGAGACTACTGCGCGCACTCCCATCGCGCCCGAGGACAAAAATCATGGCACTGACCGAAGCTGAAAAAATTAGCCGTAACGAGGCGGCCGTGCGCGCCTTTCTGAAAGGCTGGGATGATTTGGACGTCGAACAATGCATGGCCCAGATCACCGATGACATGTGTTATCTGAACCAGCCGCTGGAAGCGATTCGCGGGCGCGAGAATGTGCGCAAGATGATCGCTTCCATCTTCGCGCCGGCGAAGAACGTATCGTTCAAGCTCATCAACGTATTCGGGCACGGCAACAAGGTCATCACCGAGCGGCTTGACCAGTGGGACTGGAATGGCAGCGGCAGCTGGCAGCTCAAGCTTCCCGTGTGTGGGATGTTCGAGTTGACCGAAGATGGCAAAATCTACGAATGGCGCGAGTACTACGACAACGAACTCTGGACCCGAGACGGCGGACCAAGCCTCCTGCTCTGAGGCGAGCTTCTCTCGCTAGCTGCGCCGGAGAGTCCCCGGCGCAGTGGGCTTGGGCCGCTGCGGGGCGCTGATGCCGGAAGGTCATACCCTCCATCGAGCCGCCCGCGACCAGCGGCCCCTGCTGACGGGCCATGCGGTTACGGTTTCTTCCCCTCAGGGACGCTTCGAGGCCGGCGCGCAACTGCTTAACGGGCGGCAATGCCTGGCCGTGGAAGCCTGGGGCAAGCATCTTCTCTACCGCTTCGAAGGTGAACTGACCCTGCACATCCACCTCGGTCTGTTTGGCCGCTTTCGTCGTCAGCGCCAACCCGCTGCCGAGCCCCGCGGGGCCGTGCGGGTGCGACTCGAGGGGCCAACACATGCCATCGACGTCAACGGACCGACGGCCTGCGAGGTCCTCACCCCGGATGAAGTGCATGCTCTCTGTGCCCGTCTAGGCGCCGATCCTCTGCGCGAAGATGCGGATTCTGCGCGTGCCTATGCGCGCATCGCCCGCAGTCGCAGTGCGCTTGGCTTGTTGTTGATGGACCAGTCGGTGATTGCCGGCATCGGCAACATCTACCGCACGGAGATCCTCTGGCGGCAGCGCCTGCATCCACTCCAACCGGGCAACACATTGAGCGCCGAAGCATTCCATGCACTGTGGGCCGATGCCTGCGCCCTGCTGGCACTTGGGGTGGAGCGTAATGCCATCGTCACAGTGCCCCACGCCCTGCCTGCACGCTCGAGGTATCGCGAGCGCGTGAACATCTTCGGCAAGGAGAACTGTCCGGCCTGCGCTGCACCCATCCAGCGTTTCCTGCTGGCCACGCGCAAGGTCTACGCCTGCGAACAGTGTCAGCCACCGCCCATCGCGGCTTAGGCGCTCGGGAGGTGGGCGAGCATGGTTTCGCCCAGTGTATGCCCAGAGGTCCACGCCAGTTCCACGCGCGGTCCGAGATGCCAGTCGCCGCAGGTACCGAGTCCGCGCTCGGCATCCCATAGACACGGCTCGCCCAGTGCGGCATCGACTAGCGCATAGCGCCAGCGGTGCACCGTGGCGTGCAGACAGCGCGCCTGCGCCATGCCCGGCACTGCTGACCATGCGGCCAGCAGGTGGCGTTTCACAGCCTCCGGGGAAGCCTCCAGATTGGCGTAAGACCAGTCTGGCC
>JBIKOF010000317.1:0-3392 GCA_044358205.1 Gammaproteobacteria bacterium
CGGGCTCATGCCGGCAACTGACCAGGTGTTCAAACTCGATGGCCCCCGCACTGGGCGAAGCCTCGTCGAGGCCGTGGTATCCGACCGCTGTCCGCTCCTTGGCAAGACCATCCGAGAAGGAAACTTCCGCACGCTGTACAACGCGGTGGTGATCGCGGTGTCCCGCAGCGGCGAGCGTCTGCATCAGAAAATCGGCGATATCCGACTACAGGCAGGCGACACCTTGCTGCTGGAGGCGCGGCCTGCCTTCGCACGCCAGCAGCGGAACTCCCCGGACTTCTATCTGGTGAGCGCACTGGATGACTCAAGCCCGCCCCAGCACGATCGCGCACCCGTCGCGCTGGTGGTTCTTATCGGCATGGTGCTCATGGCCACCCTCGGTGAAAACCTGCCGGCATTGGCCAACATGGGCTTTGGCATGTTGCATGCGAGCATTCTCGCGGCGGGTCTCATGATCGCGCTGCGCTGCTGCAGCACGGGTAACGCCCGGCGCGCGATCGACTGGAGCGTACTGGTGGTGATCGCGGCCACCATCGGTATCGGCAAGGCACTCGAAATTACGGGTCTTGCGGCCTCGGTCGCCCATGGGCTGGTCGCGCTGGCTGGCGACAATGCATTGGCACAGCTCATCATCATCTACGCGGTCACGATGCTCTTGACCGAACTGCTGTCGAACAACAGTGCTGCAGTCCTGATGTTTCCCATCGGGCTTGCCACCGCTGCCCAGCTCGGGGTCAGCTACATGCCTTTCGTGGTAGCCCTGACGATTGCCGCCTCCTGTGGCTTTGCCACGCCCATCGGCTATCAGACCAATCTGATGGTCTATGGTCCGGGTGGGTACCGGTTCGCCGACTTCCTGCGCTTCGGCATTCCGCTCAACCTGCTGGTCGGCGTGGTCACCGTCACGGTGACGCCCTGGATGTTTCCGTTCTGAAGCTCCGCTTCGCGCGGAGCTGCGCGATGACCTAGACTGCCGGCCTTTCTTGCTCGAAAGGCCGTGTCATGACCTCGCCCGTGAATCCGCATGCGTTGATCGACGAACACACCCTGGTGTTCGACCCTGCCGATAAGGCTAACGGCAGTCTGTACCTGGCGATTCCCCTGTCCCACCCGGAGGCACTGGATCTTTCGGCCGCGTTGCAGGCGCTCCGGACCGCCGGTCTGTGGTCGACGGAACCCGAAAAGACCGTCCCCGATGCACACAAACCGGCCTACAAGGAGCAGATGGTATTCGTCGAAGCCGTGAGCTACGTGGGTGCTGGTGGGGTGTTCACCCTCGCCCGCTTCGACCATCCCAAGTTCCCTTCAGATGCCAACCGCTGGGCTGCCTGGAAAACGCACTTTGACCAGCAACACGCGCGCATTTGAGCATGATCTTGGTCCGCGGATATTCGCTGCTGGCGCTGTGCCTGACGGCGCTGTCGGTAGAAGCCTATGAACTGCACGCGGATGAGCGCTGGCGTGCCGATGCCAGCCTCAACGCCCGCGTGGGTCTACGTCAGGGCTACGGGCTTAATTTCGGGCGCGGCGCGCTGCAGGATTTTGGAACCTTCAACCGCAGTACGGGGGAACGTAAGCGCACCGACCTCCAGCTCGCGCTGCGCCCCAGCCTGACTACGGAATTCCTGGGTCCCGCCGAGACCAAGCTCTACGGAGGCGTGACCCTGGTCGCCGCCACGGCCACTCTGGACGGGGAACTCTCGGGCCAATTCGCGCGCGCCGGCGATCAGGCCTTCGACAACGATGCGGCCTATGTGGGGCTTCAGCGCGGGGTGTTCGACCTCTCCGGTGGTGCGCAGGCTTTCACGGTGGGAGACGGCTTCATTCTGGGTGACGGCACGTTCAATCAGGGGCACGACAACGGGCAGTACTGGACCGGCGCCTTCGAGGCTTGGCGCAACACCGCCATCCTGCGCATCAACACTGACCCGGTGCGAGGGGATGTGTTTTGGCTGAAAGGTGACGTCGATCTCAGCCACGCGAGGCTCGTCGGCTTCAACCTCGAAAACAGCGATAAAACGCAGTGGGGGCGGCTGGGGTTGATGGCATTCGAGATCATCGAGGACAGCACACTTGGATGGGAGGGCATGGAGGTCTGGGGGATTCGCGGCAGCGAGCTGCATCTGCCAGGCTGGAAAGGCCCCCGACTGTTTGCGGAATACGTGCATCAGGGCGGGAAGTCCGAGCTGACCGGACGACGCAATGATGCCGACGCCTGGTACGTGGAACCCACATGGCAGTTTCATGCCTGGCGCTGGACCCCCCGGTTTCATTATCGCTACGCGCATTACACAGGCGATCGCAGCGGTACCGCCGACAACGAGGAGTACCGGGGCCTGTTCTTCACGCTGGGCAAACGGGACTGGGATACCTGGTATCAGGGCGAGGTGAACGGCGAGTTCTTCATGTTCAACCAGAACCAGATCACCCACATGCTTAAGGCCAAGGTGTTTCCCGACCCGCGCTACGCGGTGATGGCCATGTACTACCATCACGAGCTGGATGAACCCCGCTACTTCGGCGTCCCCGTGAGCGCGCAGAACTGGTCGGATGAAGTCAACCTCGAGCTGGAGTTTTATCCCTCGAAACAACTTTACGGGCTGGTGGGCGTGGCCTGGGCCACGCCGCAACAGGCCGCGCAGGATGTCTTTGGCAACGATTCCCAGCTGGTGCTCGAGCTTTTCCTGTCCTGGACGTTTCGCTGAAGCGGCCCGGCCACGGGGCCGAAACCACGCAGCCCGTGTTACCCTACGACCCGTAAGGTCTCCGCCGGCTGCGCGCCGCCGGTGTCCGTGTCTATTCCACTTGCAGGAGGAAGCGCCTCATGAAGGCCGTCGTCGCGAACAAGCTCAACGAGTACTCGGTGACCAGCGTGGATCTCGATCCACCCAAGATGGGCGAAGTGCTCGTCCGCATGAAGGCTACCGGGGTCTGCCACTCTGACCTGTCGGTGATCAACGGCACGATCCCCAGCCCCTTCCCGGTCGTGCTTGGACACGAGGGTGCGGGCATCGTGGAGCAGGTAGGCGAAGGCGTGAGCAACGTGAAGCCCGGGGACCACGTCGTGATTTCCTTCATCCCCAATTGCGGGGAATGCTTCTACTGCCATCATCAGGAGCCCTACTTGTGCTCTGGCGCCAAGCAGGACGGTAACCTCTTCGACGGCACCACCCGCGTGTCCAAGGACGGCCAGCGCATTTTCGTGATGTCCTTCGTCGGCATCATGGCCGAGTACGCAGTGGTGCCGGCCGCGTGCGTGATTGCCATCGACAAAAGCGTGGACTTCAAGGCCGCGGCACTCGTCGGCTGCGGCGTCACCACCGGCGTCGGGGCAGCCATCAAGACTGCCGATGTCCGCCCGGGCGCCACCGTTGCCGTATTTGGTTGCGGCG
>JBIKOF010000318.1:0-3387 GCA_044358205.1 Gammaproteobacteria bacterium
GGCTGACATAGGCCGACTCTTCAAACGATCCAAACTGTCGATTTTTTCCGTAGCGCTCCCGGTATGCCTGGCGAAATTGTTGGTTCGCCTCCGAGTCGATACTGGAAAAATAGGAACCGGCGAGGTAGTCACCGGCGAGTTCCTTGGCACCCACCTCGCGAATTTCATCCTCGCCCATCCAAAGGTGGATCGTGGGGAACTGGTTCGGATTCAACCCGGCAGCGCGCATGGCGTGCACCAATCCTGGCGTGGTGCCACCGGCGGTCAGACTAAGCACGACGTTAGGCGCGGCACGCTTGATGGCTTGGGCAACCTTCGTCATGTCTTCCGTATCGGGTGGCACGAAGTGCGCGCCTACCAGATCACCCCTCAAGGCTTCCAGCTCCCGTTTAATCACCTCAGCACCGATCCGTGGATACACGTCATCAATGCCGACCACGAAAAATTTTGGGCCAAGCGCCCCTATCGCCCATTCGAGCGTGGGAAGAATGAGCTGATTCGGCGGACTCCCGGTGTAGAAGGCATGCGACGGAAACTCCATGCCCTCGTAATCGCCCGGATAAAGCAGCAGGTGCCGCGCTGCCTGAATGGCGGGCAGCACTGCGCGTCGACAAGAAGACGTCTGGCATCCAAAGAAGGCGGTGACCTCTTCTTTCTCCAGGATGTCCTCCACGCCCTCGCGGGCCACTTTACTGGAGGACTGGGTATCGAGAATCCGCGCAACAATGCGGCGCCCCTTGATTCCGCCCTCGACGTTGATCTCGTTGATCGCCAGGTGGTAGGCATCCCTGAGGTCCGCACCGAAGGCTTCGTTGCGCCCCGAAAGGGGCAGGATGAGTGCGATCTCCAGTGGTTGGTGATGGCGTTCGTAGAATCGGTGCGCAACGGCAGCCAATACCGAGACCACCACCAATTTGACGACGAGATCGGTCCAGAACTTGAATCTGGCCAGTCGGCTCTTGCCTGCCATATCTGAACCGGTCTCTCGCGTGCCCTAGCGTGCCTTGCGCACGCTGAGACTTCCCGACCGCGCCACCACATTGAGGCGGTATGCGGAACCGGGTTCGTGTTCGAATTCGTTCATGATCGGCGTCGGTCCCGTGATAAAACGGTAGTTGAGCCGCGTATCCGCCGGCATTACCAGCGCCACGGGTCCCTTGCCGGTCTTGATATCGACCTTGCCGCTGGCTGGTGTCCGCGACCACGAGGCCCGGAGCCCTCCCGTCGACGACTTATAGGACAGCGAGCCCGCCAATCCCTCTATCTGGGTGTCGCCGCTCTCTGTCGCAACTTCCAGGCTTTCGCATGGCGCCCGGCCACTCACATTGCCGGAACTGGTGCGCACCGACACATGTCCGGTGGTCCCGTTGAGCAATACATTGCCGGATCCGGTCTCCGCGTCCACATCGTCGGTCGCCCCGATGATCTGGATGTCGCCCGCGCCACTGCGCGCGCTCACCATCAGACCCCGGGGTCCCATGACCCGCAGGCTGGTCGCACAGGTCTTGCGGCGCGACCAGATCCAGCGGGGGGTCACGAGATGCTTAATCTCGATGTGAATAGTGTCGCCCTTCACCACCACATCCAGCTGACTGAGTTCGGGGTCGTGGTTCATCGCGTAGACGATGATCCGCGGTTGATCATGGCTATCCACCACGATGTTGCCGGCAGTGGTCTTGATATCCATGGCCAAGATGCCTTCCGCGCTCATCTCCACACACTGCGTCCGCGACGCGGTCCCGGTAACAGGTTCGACGACCGCCGCGGGGATGGCTTCGGGTTGTGGCGCAGGCTGAGCCTGCGCTGTGGCTTCGGCCGGCGCAGCTTCGACGGATGTCGGCTCAGGAGTTGGGGAAATTTCCGTGCCCAGCGAATTTTCGGTGCTCATCGTAAGCTCCTGTCAGTAGCTCGGGTGCGGGGGCGCGCGGCGCAAGCAATGCCTATATGCGCGATTTCCCACCGCGTTGAGGGTCAGATAAGGAGTCCCGCCCCTGGGCGGGACAGACGGTCAGGTCGCCGTTTTGCGCCGGGCTCGCGCGGGACGCTTGCGTAGCGATACCGACACTGCAGCCGTAGCAGCCGTCCGGGATTTGCCCGCAGCCTTGGCAGGCTTGGCGGCAGTAGCTTTGGGAGCACTGGCGCGCTTGCGGGTGGGGCGCTTTTCCTTGCTGCTGATACCCAGCTTGGTCGCCAGACGGCCGATGGCGTCCGGCGTCTTCCACTGACCTTTGACCAGTCGCGGCAAGGGTGCGGTGGCGGCTTCGATTTGGCGTCCAACGAGCGCGGTCAAGTCGTCCATGGCGGCGGTGAGCTGGCGCCGGGAGAGATCCAGTCGCGCGGTGATGTCTTTCAGCATCTTGGAGGTACTCCAGGCTTTGGATGACTTGCGGGAACCCCGCGCCTTGCCCTTGCCGACGGCGGTCGAGGACTTCGTGGTCGTCTTACGGGCACCGGCCTTGCCGGCAGCAGGCGCGCCTTTCGCAGCCTTAGGGGTCCGGGTGGCTTTGGTCGCCGCACGCGCAGCAGGCTTCGCAGCCGCCTTGCGTGAGACCTTCCGGCGCGGGGCGCGGGTGGGCGCTGGCTCGCTTGGCGCCGATACGGCACCGGTGCCTTCGTCGGCCATGGTCATCTCACTTGTCGTTTCCGCCGGCGGCGTCTCATCCGACGCCATGTCTCCCAGTGTCTCCTCGCGCATGCAACCCCCTCGTGTTTGAAATGGCTCGCGCCCCCGCGCGAATCCCTGTTCTGAGTGGGATATTAGTGCGATGCAAACCCCATTCCCACCGGTATTTTGTTTCCGACATAGTCCGGGATTTGCAACAAAATGTGTCCTAGCCCCCGCGCCCAGCTGGACGCCAGGCGAGCAGGCGACGCTCAAGCGCCGTAACTGCGCCGTCCAGCACCAGCGCACAGATGGTTAGAACCGTTAAACCTGCGATGACCGCATTGATGTCAAACACGCCCTCCGCCTGCAAAATCAGATAACCGACCCCACGCGCTGCCCCCAGGTATTCGCCAACCACGGCGCCCACGAACGCCATACCCACCGAAATGTGCAGGCTGGAAAAAACCCAACTGAGCGCCGCGGGCCAGTAGACATGTCGGAGAAGCTGTAGACGCGAGGCGCCCAGCATCCGGGCATTGGCCAGAATTGCCGGGCTGACTTCCCTGACAGCCTGAAACACGTTGAAGAACACGGCAAAAAAGACCAGCGTAACGCCGAGCGCGATCTTGGAGCCCATACCAAGTCCGAACCACATCGCAAAAATGGGCGCGAGCACGACGCGAGGCATCGCATTCGCGGCTTTTAGATAGGGGTCGAGCAGACGTGCGGCGAAGGGGCTCAAGCCCAGCCAAAGTCCAGTTCCGATCCCGAGCCCGGTGCCC
>JBIKOF010000319.1:0-3378 GCA_044358205.1 Gammaproteobacteria bacterium
CTCCATATTTGGCCGACAACGCCCGGAAAACGGCAGGCGATCATCAGCAGGTTCAGTGAAGCTGAGCGCACTGGCTGGGCCTTGCTCATCGAGGATGGCTGCCTCTGCTTCGTGACCGGAGACGGCAAGACGATAAGCCGCGTACAACTCTCACGGCGACTTTTCCCCGAGGTCTGGTATTCGGTCGCTGTTTCTCTGGACGCTGCAACCCGATCAGTAAACCTTTCCCAACGCGTGACCCTCAATAGCGTCAATAGTCGCTTCGGATGCATGGTGGATATCGACTCGGACGACAGCGTCAGCAATCGAGGCGTCGCGCTACCTGGCGCACCCACGGTACCGCTGATCATGGCGGGCATGTGCTCAGACAGCGCGGCGAACTGCCGGGTCGCGGCGCTGTACAATGGCAAGATTGACGCCCCGACCCTATACGATCACGCACTGATAGACGCGGAGATTGCATCGCTGCACACCGGTGCTCTTCGTGCCGGAGCGATAGCGGCCTGGGACTTTGCAGCGAGTGTCACGCGTAAAGGCGTGACGGGCGGCGATTTCGTCACAGATACAAGCGGCCGAGGATTTCACGGCGTTTGTGTCAATCAGCCAGATCAGGCCATGACCGGCTGGAACTGGGACGGAGAGGAGGAGCATTTCATTCACCGTCCCGAACAGTACGGGGCGCTCTGGTTTCACGAGGACAGTCTCGACGACAGTCGCTGGACCCGAAGTCTGAGCCTGCGCATCCCTACCGACCTGCCGAGCGGCGCCTATGCACTGAAGGTAACGCAAGGGGACAGTATCGACCGCATCCCCTTCTTCGTTGCACCTCCGAAAGGGAAAGCTAACGCCAGCATCGCGCTGGTCATGCCCACCTTCAGCTACCTTGCCTACGCAAACTCGCAGGTGCTGCAGAACGCAGCCACCGGGCAGTCGGTGATGGGTGTACTGACCACCCTTGATGATCTGGATCTCGAGCTCAACGTGACACCAAGTCACGGCCTATCAGCCTATGACTATCATCTGGATGGCCGCGGCGTGCAGTACAGCAGCTGGCGCCGCCCTATCCTGAATATGCGTCCGGACTACCGCCATGAATTCGGTTCGGTATGGCAGTTTCCTGCGGATCTTCACCTCATCGACTGGCTGACCGTGAAGGGATTCCGTTTCGATGTGATCACCGATCACGATTTGCATGCCGAGGGCGCTAGCCTTCTTGCGCGCTATAACGTGGTTATCTCTCCCTCCCACCCCGAATACACCTCTGGCCGAATGCTCGACGCCTACGAGCAATACTTCGCGCACGGGGGACGCGGAATGTATCTGGGGGCCAATGGCTTCTACTGGATAACGAGCGCCCACGCTGACAAACCCTGGCTAATCGAGGTTCGCAAGGGTGAAAGCGGAGATCAGGCCTGGCGCGCCCGACCGGGGGAGCTCTATCACAGCACGACCGGAGAACGTGGTGGGATCTGGCGCAACCGGGCGCGCGCGCCCCAGAAAATCTGGGGAACGGGGTACACCTCACACGGACTGGATGTCTCTGCTGGGTATTACCAGCTTCCGGATGCGCGCGACCCGCGGGTTTCCTTCATCCTCGAGGGAATACGCCCGGACGAGATCATCGGAAATTTCGGTCTGGTGAATGGCGGCGCCGCGGGACTGGAGATGGACCGCATCGACTATGCCTTGGGGACCCCCCCCAACACCTTGCTTCTGGCTGCCTCTCACGGGCACACGGCAAGTGCGATGCTAGTCCCTGAAGATCAATATTTTGCCTATCCGGGGATCACCGGCCGGGATAATCCCCTTGTACGCGCAGATATAGCGTATGCCACCACCCGCAAAGGGGGCGCCGTGTTCAGTGCGTCTTCGATGGCGTGGTGCGGTAGCCTCGCCCACTCGGGCTACCAGAATAATGTTTCAAGGATGACAGAGAACGTGCTGCGCCGCTTTGCCGAGGATGGTCCGCTGCCAGAGGTGGTTTGATCCGGCCGAGGAGTGGGCCGGTGTCACATCCGGCCCGATTCTCACGCTGCCGGTCAGGGCGACCCCGTGCTAGCAAAGGCCCCAACGGGCAGGCGCAGGTAGTGGGTCAGCAACGCGGGATCGTCGAAATCCGCCTGATCGAAATAAATCATCAAGGTGCCGCGCTGACGTGGTGTTCCGGCATGATAGATCCCAGAAGCCGCGAGCAATGTCGCTTCCGGTCGGTCTGCATTTCTGACCAAGCCATCTTCGTCGAACATACTGATGGTGGCGCCATTGAAGGGCAGACTCTCCAGAGCTTCATAGGCTACCAACCGGTAGCGCATCCCCCGCTCCGAGACGGCATCATCTTCCTCCAAATAGGGCTCGACCGACGCGACATCGTGGGCGCCAGCAGTGTAGGAGGCGATGATTCGCGGCCTCTCGCTCTCCTGCACGATATTAGGGATGTGCGCATCGATTTTCCGTGGAACATCGTTCTCCAGCGAAAACTTCTTGCGCTCTAGCGGAGAGCCATATTGGGCCGCCGCCATTGTCTCCAGTCGCTTGGAGGGAAATATCTTGTAGTAGCAGCCGTAACTGGACACGTTCTCGAAGAGCACTGGTCGATTATCGGCATTGAGGGAAATCCGGATGATCGCACCCTGGGTAGAACCCACCTCGGGGTCGAAGCCACCTTTGAGTTTCGGACGCTCCGGGAACCAGAAGGTATACACCAGTTGTTTGACCGTCTGCCCGGAGATTTCGTGGCTCTCCACATAGGTGTAGACCGTCGGTGAATCGACATCGATCAGGGGCTGCGCCGACTTCACTTCTGCGCCAGTCATGACAACTTTTCCAAAGCGATCAGCCTTGGGGTCGTACGAAACCTTTTCCTTATGCTCAATGGCAATGGCTGGCGCGTAGTACCCCAACAGAGTCGCATCATCCATTCGAGCCGGGTCGGTTTCAGCAATCACCTGATTAGGGGGGAGGTAGCGCGTGGCATCCCGGAAATCGCCGACCACCGGCTTCTCGTCATCCCCGCTCAGGATATGCATCCCCATCCACGCGGCCACAAATGGGCGCAGCGGCAGAAGCAGGATTTGCCGAAGTGAGCGGCCTTTGACCTTGATCGAGTCTTCGATGCCGGCGGCCAGCGCTTGCTGATACGCATCCAATGCGCCCGCAGATTGCATATTCCTCACGCGAGCGATTTCTGCCTGCGTCAGCGTTGCGGACGCCTCCGAGTAGTCCATCAGGACAGTCTCTGCCGGCTCACCCCTAACACGCAGCTCGCGTTTGCTGATAAGCGCCTCTAGACGAGGCCGGGGGATGCGGGAAATCTCGATGGCCGCAGCCGTATTTCCAGTCTCAACCGCCCGAGCCAGTATGCGCACGAGGAAATCCTGT
>JBIKOF010000320.1:0-3376 GCA_044358205.1 Gammaproteobacteria bacterium
CAGACGCCCTCCGCTGCTGGACCGAATGACTGGATCCAGTATCACGCAGCAAGTGAGTGGAAGCACGGCCAAGGCATCTGCTACAGCTTCGGCTACCCCCCGCCCGGGCAGCATGCCAATTTTGCAGGCGCTTATGGGACCAACGTCCGCGGCCACCGTCATGACTTGTTCCCGGATCGTCTCCGGATCCACCGCGATCGTCTGGCTGAGCCCCCGGGTGCTCTGGACCGTCAGCGCCGATGCCACGGGCAGCGCATGAGCGCCCAGGCTGAAACAGGTTTCGATATCTGCCTGAAGCCCCGCACCGCTTGGATCCAGCCCGCTGATAACAAGTACCAGCGGCCGCGACGCCATCCCGTTCAAAATGGTTTGACCTCGGCGAGGATTACCACCGGGATGAGGATGAAAACGGGCAATTCATTGATTATTCGAAAATATTTTTCCGAATGTGTGTTGCGGTCTGCGGCGAAGGCGCGCACGAGCCGCCCCAGATATCCGTGGTAGGCAAAAAGAATTCCCACTAATCCCAATTTCCATTGGAACCAAGGCGTTGCGGCGACCCAATCCCAACCGTTCAGACCCGCCATCCAAAGGCCGAAGGCTAGCGTGAGAATGGCAGAAGGCGTGGTGATGCCTCGATAAAGCCGGCGCTCCATCACCTTGAAGCGAGCGACACTGAGCAAATCCGATGCGCCCGCGTGGTAGACGAAAAGTCTCGGGAGGTAGAAGAGCCCCGCGAACCAAGCCACCATGAAGACGATGTGAAAAGCCTTGATCCACAAATACACGTCTGCAAACTCCTCTGGGTGACGCCCGCCTAACCCGGTGCCCTGGGGCCCTCCAGATTTACCGCGCCGGCTGCAGGCTTGACTATTAGAATGATGCGCATAAGGTGGCCAGCTAAATCTGGGCGATGCCACCCGGCAACAAACCCTGCCCACAATGATGAGATCCGGCCATGTTTAATCGCAAGAAGCGCAGACACCTCGACGCCAGCTCCATCATCGGGCAAAAGACTCGTGTAGAAGGCAACGTCACCTTCGAAGGGCGGCTTCACGTGAATGGATCTATCCACGGCAATGTGTCGGCGCCCGGCGATGAGCGGGCGATGCTGACGCTGAGCGAAACGGGGTCCATTCAGGGCGACGTTCACGTCCCGCATATCGTCCTGAACGGACCGGTTACTGGGTCGGTGCATGCCAGCGACCACATAGAACTTGCTTCCAACGCCCGAGTCGAAGGCGACGTCCATTACGCATTGATTGAGATGGCTATGGGGGCCGAGGTCAACGGTAAACTGGTCAGGATGTTGGCACGTGAGCCGACAAGTATCCGGATCGAGGCACCCTTGACCATTCCCGATGAAACCGAGTGACGGATTAAAAATCCGTTTCAGGATAAACCGAGGGAGATATTGATGTCCGCTATCACTGAAGAACTGGATTCCAGCCTCGAGGCCCCACTTCTTTTCACGAATGCTGCAGCACTGAAAGTAAAGACGCTAATCGATGAGGAAGGCGACGAATCGCTCATGCTGCGAGTCTTTATCTCCGGGGGCGGCTGCTCTGGCTTTCAGTACGGATTCACGTTTGAGCAAAATGAAGGTGACGGCGATACCATCGTCGAAAATCAGGGTGTGAAACTGCTAGTCGACCCCATGAGTATTCAGTATCTCATGGGGGCCGAGATCGATTACAGCGAGGGGCTGGAAGGCGCCCAGTTCGTCATCCGCAACCCCAATGCCCAAACCACTTGCGGTTGTGGTTCGTCGTTTTCCGTTTGATCAACGCCGCGAGTGGAGCGGCCAGAGACCTCAAGGGGCGTAAACGCCCCCGAGGACGGCGGGCCGGGATGCGCCGGTAACTCCGGGCAAATTACCCGGCTCCAAAGCCAGGCGCCGGGCTGCAAGCCAGGCGAAAGCCATTCCCTCCACCGAATTCGCGGGAACCCCGACGCTATCAGTGCTCGCCACAAGTGCAGGGCTGAGCCGAGCGCTGAGCCGTTCCATCAAGAACCCATTCTTGCTGCCTCCACCGCACACGAAGATACGCCCACAGTCAGGCGCCATCTGCCTTATGTGTCGGGCGACGGATTCCGTAGTGAGCTCCAGAAGGGTACGTTGGACATCCTCAGGAAGCAGCCCAGCTTTTTGAGTCTTGAGGTGTGATTCCAGCCAGCCAAGATTGAAGGTCTCGCGGCCGGTCGACTTGGGGATCTCACGACTGAAATAGGGCTCTGTGAGTAGTCGCGCCAGCAGTGATTCAGATACCTGCCCACTGCGTGCGAACGCGCCGTCTTGATCATATGAGAGGCCCCGAACACGGCGTATCCAGCCGTCGAGCAGCGTGTTTCCAGGACCCGTGTCCAATGCCCTCACCTCACCCTTGGCGTCCGATGGCAGCACGGTGATGTTGGCGATGCCGCCGATATTCAACACAACTCTTGGTTCGTCGGTTGTTCTGAAAAGCGCCGCATGGAAGGGAGGCACCAGTGGGGCGCCCTGACCGCCAAGGGCGACATCTTTGGTCCTGAAATCCGCTACGGTGGTGATGCCTGTGAGTGCAGATATAGTGCTCGCATCGCCTATTTGCAGCGTGTTTCGCCACTTCCCCTGTGGCGCATGCCAGAGTGTCTGACCGTGGCTGCCGATAGCTGTGACATCGCTTGCGTTGAGCCCCACGGATTCAAGCGCGGCGTTTGCGGCGTGGGCAAACTCCTGGCCAATCCGAACAGACAATTCCGAGAATTCGTTCAGCGGACTAGACGCATTCTCGATGCATCTGGTGAGAGCATCACGCAATGAGGGGGAGTAGGGTGTTTCGGTGTAACCAAGAAGCGTGATGCTGTCCCCGGAGATTTGGACTAGCGCGCAATCGATCCCGTCGAGGCTGGTGCCAGAGCTCAGGCCTATAAAAATCGGCATCCGCGTGCGCCCGTGTCAGCCCGGATTCCCGTCAACTGAACTTTTAGCGCTCAGGGGACTTAGGCTCGCCCGTTGAGGGCTTTTCGATGTCAGCGACGATGGTGTCGGAAGCATCAAGTTCATCGCTGATCGTTTCAAGGCGCGCAACCAGTGGTGTCGCGCGAAGCTTGAAATCCGCCATGTACTTTTTGTCGAGCGGCAGAGCATTTGGCAACTTAACAGCCAACGGATCCCGGTGAACCCCATTGATATGGAACTCGTAGTGCAGGTGTGGTCCGGTGGCGAGTCCGGTACGACCGACATAGCCGATGGTCTGCCCCTGCCTGACCGGTTGTCCTGACCGCATTCCACGGGCGAAGTTACTCATATGCCCGTAGAGCGTTGAATACGTTGAACCATGTTGGAGCTGGACTACCTTTCCATATCCACCTTTCCATCCGGCGAACGCCACCT
>JBIKOF010000322.1:0-3372 GCA_044358205.1 Gammaproteobacteria bacterium
CGGATGAATACTACGCGGACAAGGCCGATAAGCTTTCCGCGAGCCCGGACATCGATACCCTGCTGCTTTATGACACGGCGGGTGTGCTGGAGAAGGAGCGCCTGCAAACCCTGCTGCCCGCCATCGCGGCCAAGGCCCGGGGAAAACCCATCGAATTCCATTCAAATAATCTGCTCGGCCAGTCTGCCAAAGCCTACCTGGACGCGATCCCGCTGGGCGTCAGCATCCTGCACACGGCGAGCCGGCCCATGGCCAATGGACCGTCAGTGCCCTCGACCGAAGTCATGGTGCGCAATATCGAGCTGATGGGACATACGCACAGCCTCGACAAATCGTTATTTCCGCCGGTCGCGGCACACTTCGAGAAGGTGGGCAAAGCGGCTGGCTTCCTCGTCAACCAGTATGCGGAATATGACGTGCTGTCCATTCAGCACCAGATCCCTGGCGGCATGGTTGGCACCATGAAAGCCCAGCTCGTGCAGAACGGCATGAGCGATCGATTGGAGGAAGTGCTCGCGGAAACTGCAGTGGTGCGGCGTGAACTGGGCTATCCCGGCATGGCCACCCCGTTCAGCCAGCTCGTCGGCACCCTTGCGGTGCTGAATATCGTCACCGGCAGGCGGTATTCCGTCATCCCTGACGAAGTGATTCAGTACGCGTGCAAGCACTACGGCGAAACCGTGGCGCCCATCGACCCCGAAGTACTCGACCGCATCATGTCGGCGCCGCGCGCCAAGGAAATTGCAGCGACGCCTCCCGAACAGCCCACGCTTGCCGAACTCCATCAGCGTTACGGCACCAAGGATGACGATGAGCTCATTCTGCGTGCGCTGGTGCCGGAGCCCGATCTGCAGAAGATGTGGGCGGCCGGGCCTGTGAAGACCACCTATCCGTACCTGTCTTCGCCGGAGCTCGACCAGGTTCATCGCTTGATGAAGCTCGCAACGTCCCCGGTGGTCCAGATTACGGCGGAGGATTTCAAACTTTCACTGCGTCGCCAGTCCTGAGCGGGAGACTTCCATGCGCCGTGCAGTGATTGTCGATGTGGTGCGCTCGCCCTTTGCGCGAGGCCGTGAAGATGGCGCGCTAGCCGGGCTGCACCCGGTCGACCTGCTCGCCCAGGTTCTGCAAGGGCTGGTGGCGCGCACGGGCGTAGACCCGGCGCTGGTGGAGGACGTCATCACCGGGTGCGTGATTCAGGTTGCCGAGCAGGCTGGCAACATCGGTCGACAGGCGGTACTGGCAGCGGGGTTTCCGGAGACCACGCCTGCGGTCACGCTGGATCGCAAATGCGGCTCAGCGCAGCAGGCGATGGACTTTGCCGCGCAGGGCGTCATCGCAGGCGCCTACGATGTAGTAATCGCTGCGGGTGTGGAGATGATGGGCACCGTGCCCATGCGCATCAACCGCATGGGCAAGGACAGCGAAGGGCCGATGTTCCACCGGCGCTACCCCGCGGGCACCGTGCATCAGGGCATTGCTGCTGAACGTGTCGCCGCTCGTTGGGGCATCGATCGCGCCAGCCAGGATGCTTATGCCGCACAATCCCACGCGCTCGCTCTGGCCGATCGCGAGGCGGTGGCCCGCGATATCGTGCCGATTCGCGTGACGGGTCCGGACGGTGCAGCGCGCGAAGTGCTTCTCGACGAAGGCCTCAGGCCGGGCACCACAGCGGACAAGCTCGGCAGCCTGCGTTGCGCCTTCGAGTCACCCGAAGCGGCGGCGCGATTTCCTGAAATTCGCTGGAGCGTTACGGCAGGAAACGCGAGCCAGGTTTCGGACGGCGCAACCGCAATGCTCATCATGGAAGAGAAAACCGCCGCGCGTCTTGGTCTGACGCCGCGCGCAGCCATCACGGGTTTTGCGGTCATGGGCGACGATCCGCTGATGCTGCTCACGGCCATCATTCCTGCGACCCGCCGGCTGCTCGCACGCAGCGGGCTCACGATTTCCCAAATCGACGCCTACGAAGTGAACGAGGCTTTCGCCTCGGTGCCGATGGCCTGGCAGCGCGAGTTCGATGCGGATTCAACGCGCCTCAACCCGCTTGGCGGTGCGATTGCACTGGGCCATCCGGTCGGTGCCTCTGGCGGACGACTGACCGCCAATCTTCTGCGCTTCCTCGAACAGACCGGGGGGCGCCGCGGACTGCAGACCATGTGCGAAGCGGGTGGCATGGCCAACGCCACGCTTATCGAAAGACTTTGATCACCAAGCCGGGACACAGGGGAGACACCATGGGCGGACGGGTACAGGACAAGGTCGCGATCATCACAGGCGCAGGCACGGGCATCGGCCGGGCCTGCTTCGAGCTGTTCGCCCGCGAAGGGGCAAGCGTGGTTGGGGTTGCCCGCACCCAATCGAATCTCGATGACGCACTTGCCGCGGTTACGCAGGCGGGCGGGCGGGGCCGGGTGCTCGCCAAGGATCTCTCACGCCCGGAAAGTGCCGAGGAAATCGTGGCCGATACCCTGGCGGCTTATGGTCGCATCGACATTCTGGTTCATTCTGCCAGCGTGGGTTGGAGCTGGGGCGAAAAGAGCCCCGGATCGATGTCACCGCTCACCGAGACGCCGGTCGAAAAATGGCAGGAAGTCATCGGGCTCAATCTGAACGCCGCGGCTTACATCGATCGCGCCGTGCTGATTCAAATGCTCAAGCAGGGCCAAGGCTCCATCGTGAATGTCGCCAGTATCTCCGGCTTGTTCGGCATGCCGACGGCGCATACCTACTGCGCAGCGAAGGGTGGGGTGATCAACCTGACGCGCGCACTTGCCATCACCTATGCCAAGCAGGGTGTGCGCGTGAATGCGGTATGTCCCGGCTATACCGACACACCCATGATTGCCCCGGTGATGAATTTGTTCGACGACGACGCAGTGGCCACTTCGCTGGTGCCGATGGCCCGCGCCGGAACACCGCTGGAAATGGCGTATGGCTGCCTTTATCTCGCCTCGGATGAGGCGTCGTACTGCAACGGGACGGTGCTCGTCATCGACGGGGGAACCACCGCCCGGCAGTAGCCTGGGATGTTCAGATTTTCAGCAGGCCGTGCAGGTGGCTCTGCCATTCATAGTGGGTGAGATCCATCTGCACCGGCGTCACCGAAATCGCGTTCGCGGCAATCGCCGCCAGATCGGAATCTGGCGCGCTTTCGCCCTTGGGATAGGCCATCTTCACCCAGTAATAGGGCACGTTGCGGTTGTCGATGCGTGCGTCGATGCTGAAGGCGCCGGGCGGACGACGGCCCTGGCGCGTGATGCGCAGGCCCGAGATGCCTTCCACCCCGCATTCCGGAAAATTGATGTTCAGGAAACTGCCGTCCGGCCAGTGCGAGGAATCGATGAGGCTGTGCAGCAGACTGGGCAGGTA
>JBIKOF010000321.1:0-3372 GCA_044358205.1 Gammaproteobacteria bacterium
ACGGTCTTGTCGGCCAGCGACCGTGCGCGCTCCAGCAGCGAGATATGACCTGCGTGCAGGTTGCCCATCGTCGGGACCAGCGCGATGCGAGCGCCTTCCCGGCGCCAGCCCTGAATTCGGCCGCGAAGAGCTTCCAGCGAGAATACGGTTTCCATGGCGAAGGGATGCTTGGGCGGGGCGCGAAAGTGTAATCGATGATCAAACGGCGAGGCGAGCCTCGCCTACCCGTGGGTCGGAATCCTTCCCGGTGGGTTCCGGCAACTCGAGGTGTCGGGTGCCGGTATGGATAGCGTGGAGCAAGGCCGCGAAGTGCGCAGGCTGACCTACGAGGTCCACCGCGACTGCATCGATGAACATGACAGGGGCCGCCTTGTACTCATAAAAAAAGTCGTCGTAAACCGCGACCAGCCGGTCGAGATACGCGTCATCGATGCGCTGCTCGTAGTGGATGCCGCGCTGAGCGATTCGTTTTCGCAGGATCGCTACAGGCGCGTTTAGATAGATCACCAGCTCCGGTACTGGAACCTCCGGCGCGAAACGCGCAAAGATGTCTTCATAAAGCCGAAATTCATCGTTGTTGAGCGCGATGCTGGCAAACAGGCGATCTTTCTCGAACATGAAATCGGCAATCAGGTGGCTGCGAAAAAAGTCCCCTTGCATCACCTGCTGCAGCTGGCGTGTGCGCTGGCAGAGAAAGTGCAGCTGGGTCGCGAGCGCATAGCGAGTCGGCTCCGCGTAATAGCCCGGCAGAAACGGGTTTTCATCGGCGCCCTCGAACAGACATTCAGCGCCCAGCGCCGCTGCCAGTCGGCGGGTGAGGCTGGTCTTGCCTACCCCAATTGGCCCTTCGATCGCGATGTGGCGCGGAATCATGCCGGGGATGTCCCTTCGACGCGCCGGATCGCGTGTGCGGCGAGGGCGGCCGCCATGCGGGCTAGAGATGGGAGCCCCGGTATACCAAGCTCCGGCGCGATTTCGAGCAGCGGGATTACCACGAACGCGCGTTCGGAAATCCCTGGGTGGGGCAGGACCAGCCGTGGGTGCGACAGCACGACATCGCCATAACAGAGCAGGTCGAGATCGAGTGTCCGCGGACCCCAATGGCGTTCCCGAACCCTATGATGGGCGCGTTCAATGGCTTGCAGGGCATCAAGCAGGGCGAGCGGCGGAAGAAGGGTGGCGATGAGCGCCACGGCGTTGACGTAATCTGGCTGATCCGGCGGCCCCATGGGCGGTGTGGTGTATAGCGCCGACTGACGTAGCAGTCGACTCTCGGGAAGATTGCCCAGTGCCCGCAGTCCCGAGACCACTTGCGCCGATGGGTCGTCGAGATTGCTGCCGATACCCACGGCGGCAATGATCTCCTCGCTCACCTTGAATCAGTCCCCGCTCGACGAGGTGCTCGCCCCGGCACGTCGTCGTCCCCCCCTGCGGCGTCGCTTGCGCGCGGGCGTGTGGGCTTCCACTCCCCCCGGGGCGGTCTCCAACAGGCCGTCGCGTGCGCCCGCATCCGCTTCCAGATAACGCGTCCACCAGTCCGCGGCCTCCTGCACGGGTTCGCCAGCCTCCGCCCGTAAGAGCAGAAAATCATAGGCCGCGCGAAAACGTGGATGTTCAAGCAAACGCGGCGCCCGGCGTGGGGTGGGCTTCGCGAGTCGTGGCTGCAGGGCCCAGATTTCTCGCGTCACATTGGTAAACCGGCGCGGCATGGCGATCCGTGCAATCTGGCGTGAGATGACCGTATCTGCCGCAAGCTGCAGCGCCTCGGGAATATTCAGCCCGTTGGCTGCATTGATCGCGGCCTCGTCCTCCACGCTCTGCCAAAGTAATGCGGCGAATAGAAATGCCGGTGTGACCGAGCGATCTTCGGCGATACGCCGATCGGTATTGGCGAGCGCACAGGTGACGAGTTTCAGCACAAAACGACCTTCGGGACCGTTGAGCGCTTTCTCTGTCAGCGGGCACAGGCAGTGCAAGAGTCCATGCCGACGGAGCATCTCGAAACTGGCCAACCCGAAACCACCCTGAAAGAGTTTGAGCATCTCGTCAAAAAGACGCGCCGGCGCGATGTCTTCGAGCAGATGACGCAGGCGGGCGATTGGCTCCAGCGTAGCGGGCTCGATAGAAAACCCCAGTTTGGCCGCGAAACGTGCTGCGCGCAGCATTCTTACCGGATCCTCCCGGTAGCGTTTCTCGGGGTCTCCGATCAGGCGCAGGCGCTGCGCGTAGACGTCTTCCAAACCGCCCACATAATCGATGATAGAGAAGTCAGCGATGTCGTAATAAAGGGCGTTGACCGTGAAGTCGCGCCGCCAGACGTCTTCATCGAGGCTGCCATAGACGTTGTCGCGCAGGATCCGGCCTTCGTCGCTCATCGCTGCGCCATCGGTGTCACCATCATGAGAAGCGCGAAAGGTTGCGACTTCAATGATCTCGTTTCCGAACTGCACATGTGCAAGTCGAAAACGTCGTCCAATAAGACGGCAGTTGCGAAACAACTCACGCACCTGCTCTGGCAGGGCGTCCGTTGCGATGTCGAAATCCTTGGGGTGTCGGTCGAGCAGCAAGTCGCGCACACTGCCGCCTACTAGCAAGCCCCGAAATCCCGCCTTGTTAAGACGGTAGAGCACCTTCAGCGCATTGTCCGAGATCTGTTTGCGGGACACCGGGTGATCGGCGCGGGCATGGATGCGAGGTCCCGGGTGCAGGGGAATGACATCCGCGAGGGGGGCTGTTCGAGGGTCCAATGAATCTCCAGGGGGTCGTCGATGGGCCCCGCGCCCATGGCACGGGGGGACATGGCTGCCTATAATACACGCCCTTCGCCACGCTCCCTTCGTCTAGTGGCCTAGGACGTCGCCCTCTCACGGCGAAAACAGGGGTTCGAGTCCCCTAGGGAGCGCCAAAGACCGTCCTCTGCCATCCCCACGGCCCGCCGCGCGGCGCATCTCGCGAGAACGCTGTGACACACTCCCGCCTTGATTGAAGTTACGGGACGGAGGACGCGCGTGGCCAATAATCTCTTCGACCTCAGCGGCAAGGTGGCACTTATCACCGGGTCCAGCAAGGGGATAGGCAAGGCGATGGCCGAGGCCATGGCTCAGCATGGCGCCCAAGTCGTCATCTGCAGCCGCAAGGCAGAGGCCTGTGAGGCGGTCGCCGCCGCTATCAATGAGGCGCAGGCCGGAAGTCCGGGCGGCGCAATCGCCATTCCCGCCAACATCAGCAATCGCGAGGAACTCACCCGCCTCCTCGACGAAACCCGTGCGCGGCTCGGCAAAATCGACATCCTGGTCTGCAATGCCGCGGTCAATCCGCATTACGGCAGCATGTCAGAGCTGCCAGACTCGGCCTTCGAGAAGGTTCTCCGCG
>JBIKOF010000323.1:0-3363 GCA_044358205.1 Gammaproteobacteria bacterium
ACGTCCGTATCAACGCCGAATACCGCAGTTGAGGTGGTAGGGACGCCTCTGGAGGTCGCGGCCGCCGTTATCCGCCGCGACGATGATGCGGTCCTCATCGCCTTGCGGCGACCGGACCAGCATCAGGGCGGCCTGTGGGAGTTTCCGGGTGGCAAGCTCCGCGCCAACGAAGCCCCGCTACCCGCGCTGGCCCGCGAACTCGAAGAGGAGCTCGATATTCGGATCGAGCTTGATCATTGCAGGCCTCTGGCGCGGATCGATCACGATTATCCAGACAGGCGCGTGCGCCTCCATGTAAGTGAAGTCTTTGCGTGGACGGGTGAACCCAGAGGCTGCGAGGGGCAGCGTATTGCCTGGGTAGCACCGGGCGAGCTCGCTGCCTACCGCTTCCCTGACGCCAATCTGCGCATCCTTCAGGCCACGCTGCTGCCCAGAATTTGTCTGGTGACGCCCGAGCCCTTGCCCGGAGGGGATGCGGAGTTTCTTCAGGGGCTCCGCGGCTGTCTTGCTGCGGGTGTGCGCTTGGTCCAGTTACGCATGCGCGCCCGACCCTCGGAGACGCGGGTCCAGCTCGTCGAGGACGCGGTCGCCGTCTGCCATAGCGCCGGCGCGCGGGTCTTGCTGAACCTTGCAGGTGATGATCAGGACGATGCCGTGTCGACGCGCAGCCGGGCGTGCTCGCGTTTCAATGCAGATGGCTTCCACCTGCCCTCATCGTTCCTGCAGAAACTGCCCCGCACACCTCTGTCGCGCGATCGGGATCTGTTGGTGAGTGCGGCCTGCCACAACCCGTCGGAACTGCGCGCAGCCGAGGTCTTGGGCGTTGATTTCGCGTTTCTCGGTACGGTGCTTCCCTCCGCCTCGCATCCGGGCGTCGCTGGTCTGGGTTGGACTGGCGCGGGCGCGCTGGCTCAGAACTGCCGGCTGCCACTCTTTGCACTGGGCGGCCAGCACGCAGGCACGGTGGCGCCGGCGCTCGCCGCAGGCTTCCACGGCATTGCCGCTATCCGAGGCTTCTGGGACGAAGAGACGGGAATTCCAGACGCGCGCCTGCGGCCACGCTGAGTCCGCCGAGGCTCAGAGGGTGCAGCAGTGGAGCTCGAAGAGCACGGGCTCCTGCACGACCTGCGGTTTCGTATCGGGATCGGTGTGGCGGAAGAAACGAATCGAGAAACGGTGTTTGCCGCCGCTGATTTCGGGATAGCAGTCGGCCGCATCGTCCAGCCTCACGCGGATCATCTGGCACTGGGAGCCCACATCCACCTGCTGCTGGTAGAACCCACCTTCGGCCGTGACCTGCCGCGGCGCCGCGCTTTCCCGGGTGAGTTCGAGCACCAACTGGACGGCGTCTTCGATCACGCGCAAGTCCTTCAGCCAGTCGTGGAGCTGGCGATCGCGCTCGCGCGGCGCCCGATTCAGCCAGAAATGCAGCCCGGGAATGTCAAAACTGCAGGCGGCGCCCGGCAGCGCCAGCCGCTGCTTGAACTGGGAAATCAGTTCGCTCTGGCGCAGGCGCGACCCCGGTTGGCAGGCGCTCGACTTGAGCAGAATGAGCAGCGGCTGCAGGCGCCCCATCGTGCGCTCAAGCGCCTCCCCATCGACCGCCGGGTTGTGCCTGAGGTGGGACATCAGATTGACGTGGCGCTCCAGCTCCTTGATGAGCTCGCCCTTGATATCCACCCGGCCAAGCTGGTCACACAGCTCTATGAGGCTTACCAGAACATTGCGCGCATCCCAGGTGGTACCCCGCTCGAGGCCGATATGGACGTTCGAGAAGATCGATTCCAGACGCATCATCATGCGCATCCGCGCGTTCAGGGGCAGTTCGTACACTGACTTGAGGGTGTCCGGGGAGAAGAGAGTTGTCTGGGCGCCGGAGGAGACCTTGCGCATGCTGGCAGGTCAGGCGCCGTTGCGATTGCGGGAAAGTTCCAGATAGCGGTCGTGCAGGATATCCACCTGGGCGTGTATGGCGTTGAGATCGCTGGTGTTCGTCACTACGTCATCGGCGATGGCCAGCCGCTCCTGTCTGGAAGCCTGCGAGCCCATGATTGCGGCAACCTCGGACGCTGTCAATTTGTCCCGGGACATCACCCGGGCAATCTGGATTTCTTCCGGGCAGTCGACCACCAGCACCCGGTCCAGATACCCGTGGCCACTGCGCTCCGTGAGCAAGGGGATCCCGACGAGACAATACGGCGTGCTCACGGCCGCAAGGTGCTCACGCACCCGCGCCCGAATGCGCGGATGGAGCAGGCCCTCCAGCGCGATCCGGCGCGCGGGATCAGCAAACACGATCCGGCGCAGCGCGGCGCGATCGAGAGCGCCATCCGCCGCCAGAACCCCGGCGCCGAACTCGGCAACCACCGCGGCCAGTCCGTCGGTTCCTGGCATCACCACCTCGCGGGCGACCTGATCGGTGTCGATGGTGGGAATGCCGTGACGCTGGAACGCGGCGCAAACCGTGGATTTACCGGAGCCGATGCCACCCGTCACGCCGATGACCAGCGGTTTTTTCATGTCGCATCTCCCACGCTACCCAGCCACAGGTCGAGCATCGTGCTCCCCCACAACAACATGATCCATCCGGCCCCAGCCAGAAAGGGACCGAAAGGCAGGGGTTCATGCCGTCCTCTGCCGGCGCCAACGATGAGCGCAATGCCCACCCCGGCACCCACCAGGGAGGCACCGAAAAGGATCATTGGCAAAGCCTGCCAACCGAGCCATGCGCCCAGCAGCGCGAGTAGCTTGAAATCGCCCTGTCCCATGCCCTCCCGCCCGGTGAGGAGACGGAAGCCCCAGTACACCGACCAGAGGCAGAGGTAACCCGCCACCGCGCCGGCCAGCGCGTCGGGTGGGGTCGCAAAAACATGGCGGCTGTTCACGATGAGTCCGAGCCAGAGCAGAGGCTGAGTCAGTGAATCCGGGAGCAGTTGCGTATCCAGATCGATCAAGGCGAGGGCCAGCAGTCCGGCCGTCAGGACTGCGCCCCACAGGGCTTGCCAGCTCGGACCAAACTGCCAGGCGACCCCGGCGAAGGCGAGACCGCAGGCCAGTTCAACCAAAGGGTAATACACCGGAATGCGTGCCCGACAATGACGGCAACGTCCTCGCAGGACACACCAGGAGAGGAGAGGGATGTTATCGCGGGCCGCAATGGGGTGACGGCACGCCGGGCAATGCGAGCGTGGCACCATGAGGTTGTACTGGAACTTAGTGTCCTCCGCGGGCGCTTCCGGTTCGAGCAGTGCTATGCACTCCCGGCGCCACTGATGCTCCAGCATTCTGGGCAGGCGATGACGCACCACGTTGAGGAAACTGCCGACCAGAAGACCCAAGCCACCCATCGTGAGTGGGAACGCC
>JBIKOF010000324.1:0-3359 GCA_044358205.1 Gammaproteobacteria bacterium
CACCATTTCGGTGACCGGGTGCTCAACCTGAACACGGGTATTCATCTCGATGAAATAAAACTCCCCGTTTTCGAACAGAAACTCGAAGGTGCCTGCCCCGCGATAACCGATGGTCTGGCAGGCCTCCACGCAGCGCTGCCCCATGCGCGCACGGAGCGCGGGATCGAGCCCAGGGGCCGGGGACTCTTCGATGATCTTCTGATGCCGCCGTTGCATGGAGCAGTCGCGCTCACCGAGATGAACGCAATTGCCGTGGTGATCGGCAAGCACCTGAAACTCGATGTGTCGCGGATGCTCCAGAAATTTCTCCATGTAAACCGCGTCGTTCTGGAATGCAGAAAGGGCCTCCGAGCGCGTGAGCTGGATGGCGTTGCGCAGCGCGGCCTCCGCATGCACCACACGCATGCCGCGGCCACCGCCACCGCCGGCAGCCTTGATGATGATGGGATAGCCGATTTCGCGCGCGATGCGATGGTTTTCGTCCATGTCGTCATCCAGCGGCTTGCCGGAACCCGGCACGCACGGGATCCCGGCCGCTTTCATGGCCCGGATAGCGGAGACCTTGTCGCCCATGAGCCGAATGGTTTCCGAGCGGGGCCCGATGAAGACGAAACCACTTTGCTCCACACGCTCGGCGAAATCGGCGTTCTCGGAGAGAAAGCCATAACCCGGGTGGATGGCCACCGCGTCGGTGACGGCTGCCGCACTGATGACCGCCGGGATGTTCAGGTAGGACAGGGCGGGTTGCGGCGGGCCGATGCACACGGACTCGTCCGCCAGCCGGACATGCTTGAGGTCTCGGTCGACCGTTGAGTGCACGGCGACTGTCTTGATGCCAAGCTCTCTGCAGGCACGCAGGATGCGCAGGGCAATCTCGCCGCGATTCGCGATGACAACTTTGTCGAACATGCCGCGCCGCCGTCAGGAAATAATGAACAGGGGTTGTTCGAATTCAACCGGCTGGCCGTTTTCCGCCATCACCGAGACCACGGTCCCGGCCCGGTCGGCCTCGATGGGATTCATGATCTTCATCGCCTCGATGATGCAGAGCGGATCACCTACCTTCACCACCTGACCCACCCGCGCGAACGCGGGGGCGTCGGGAGACGGTGAAGAGTAGAACGTCCCGACCATGGGCGAGGTGACCACATGACCGTCCGGCGTTGCCGGCGCCGCGGCGACCGGAGCCACATGGCTGGGGGCCGGCGCAGGGGCAACGACAGGCGCCGGCGTCACGGTGGCGACGGCGGACCCACCGGAGGGGAATACCCGGCTGATGCGAACGGACTCTTCGCCTTCGCGGATCTCGATTTCCGCAATTCCGGATTCTTCGAGCAGTTCGATGAGCTTTTTGATTTTTCGCAAATCCATGGTCTTACTCCGACTGTGCGGGGCTCAGCTGGCTGTCAGCCTGCTCGCCGCCGCGCTGATGGCAAATTCGTAACCCTGCGCACCCAGACCGGTGATCACGCCAACCGCGCAGTCCGAGAGGTAGGAATGCTGGCGAAAGGGCTCACGGGCATGCACGTTCGAGAGATGAACCTCGATGAACGGGATGGCCACACCGAGCAAGGCATCACGCAGCGCAACGCTGGTGTGGGTGTAGGCGCCGGGGTTGATGAGAATGAAGGCAACGCCCTCGTCGCGGGCGGCGTGGATGCGATCGATAAGCGCGTGTTCGGCATTGCTTTGGAATACCGCCAGCGTATGGCCCAGGCTTTCCGCAAGCTGTGAGGCAGACGCCTCGATTTCGGGGAGCGTAACCCGACCATACTTGTCGGGTTCCCGTGTCCCCAGCAGGTTCAGGTTGGGTCCGTTGATGAGCAATAGTTTTGCCAAGGACGCATCACCCACTGATAGCCGACCATTGCGGCGGCGCGCACGCTAGCACAGCGGCCTGCACCATGCGAGCGTGATGAGCGATTTTAGAGTTTTTTAGGGTTTTTTAGGCGCAAACTCGGGATGGTTTTTGTCGCCGGTTTGGAGCATGGACATCAAGACAGCGCGCGCCGCATGCTGCTCCCACTCACCCTGTTTGGTGTGGATCAGCGCGCCGCTGCGCCCAATGACCACGGTATAGGGAAGCCCCCCATGGGCGTTCCCGAACTCCCGCATCAAGGCCATCACGGGCTCCTCACCCACGAGCAGGGGATAGTTCATGTTTTTCGATTCCGCAAATTCCCGAACCGCCTCGGTGTCGTCCAGTGCGATGCCGACAAACTGCAGTCCTTGGGGCCCAAGCTCCTGCTGAAGCGCGACGAAGCCCGGGATTTCCGTTAGGCAGGGTGGGCACCAGGTCGCCCAGAAATTGACCACCAGCACCTTGCCCGCCCATTCAGACAGTGCATGGGGGGCACCGGTCAGGTCGGGCAGCGGATGAGCTTCGCCGGGGAATTCGGCGCTGTTCGTCGGATCGGACTTCCGCCTTTGCTGGGCGAGGAATACCCCCGCCCCACCGGCCACGAGCGCCGTGGCCCCAAGCAGAAGCAACTGGCGGCGCGGATTCATGGTTGCGGCGCTTGCAGGCGTGCCAAGAACTCGACAGGCCCTTCGTAGCCCACCAATCGCGCGTCTGAGCGCTCCTGCCCGTCCAGCCCAAAGAACAGTACTGCTGGAGGCCCAACCAGCCCAAGATGCTTGAGCAGCCCCATATCGGTGGTATCGGAGGCTGTGACGTCCGCCCGCAGCAGGCGGGTTCCGGCCAGCGCGGTCTGGACTTCGGGAGCGGCGAACGTATTGCGTTCCAGGCGCTTGCACTCGATACACCAGTCTGCGTACACGTCGAGCAGCGCGGGTTGGCCCGCAGAGGCGGCGGCGGCCAGTGCGGCAACCAGTTCGTCGGAGCCCTTGATGGCCTGAAACCCGGCATCCAATGCGCCCGCCTCGGCCACCCGAGTCGCGGTTAGCGGTGCGAGGGGTCGCAGGGGGTCTGAGGCGCCGGCCGCGGCACCCACCAAGAGGACTATCCCATAGCACAGGCCGCTAAGCCCGATACCCTTCCAGAACCGCTGCCAGCCGGTGGCCGTGTCGCGCAGGGGCTCCAGCGCACCCAGGTACATCGCGGTTCCAATGAGGAGCACCCCCCAGAGCGCCAGCGTGGTCGACGGGGGCACCACCCGCTCCAGGAACCAGATGGCAAGCCCAAGGAATACCACGCCGAACGCCCGCTTGACCGACTCCATCCACACTCCAGCGCGGGGCAACCAGCGCCCCGCAGAGGCGCCGATGACGAGCAGCGGCGCGCCCATCCCCAAACCAAGCGCGAACAGGGCGACGCCACCGGTCAGGGGGTCGCCTGCACGGCCTAAATAAATGAGCGCGGCGGCCAAGGGTGGAGCGACACAGGGCCCGACAATCAC
>JBIKOF010000325.1:0-3357 GCA_044358205.1 Gammaproteobacteria bacterium
AGGACTGGGTATCCGAGGACGCCACGAGCCAACCCACGATAATGGCGTCTCCAGTGACGGAACACACCAGCGCCGATTCAATGAAGCCCAGGGGTTTGATCAGCTGCACAGCGTGCTCGCCATCCAGCCGCTCGGGACGTAGCGGAAACACGAAGTCGGCGGTTTCTTCCCCGTTCCGAACCTGTGCCATCACCTCGATTTGCGCGGCCGAAGCCAGCGTTTGGAGACGCGTCTCCAGACGGAAACCAAAACCGCCCTCAGGCTCATCCACCTTGAGTGTCTGCGCCACATCGGCACGCGAGTGCCTTGCCAGCCGCGCCGGCAGGGTTTGGTCTGCTTCGGAGGCTGCCAGCGTGATTTCACCCACAAACCAGCCTTCGATCACCAAACGTCCATTCCGGGTCACGCGGCTACTGTCGATCTTGAGTGCCCCGATGACATCGTCGCCGATGGCAAATATGACCGGTGCCTCTTCCACCGTGGCCGCGCTGGCCTCGATTTGCCGAGTGATATCAAGCATGGCTTCAGCCCTTAAACAGGCGCATCAGCGCCTTGACCTGAAGTTCGGTGGAGTAGCCTTTCTTAACCAGCGCTCGCGCTGCCCGCGACTCCGCAGTGCGCTCCGCCTTCTTCCGCGTCAAAGCGCGACTCACCGAGTCCACCAGCCCCTGCTGGTCAAAAAAATCAAACATGTACGGCTCGTTACCCGCGGGCATCACTTCGCGAACAGGCCCCACGTTCGAACCCACCAGGCGCGCCCCGCACGACAAGGCCTCCACCACCGACCAGCTCAGCACAAAGGGATAAGTCAGATAGACATGCGCATCACTCAACTGCAGCATGGCGCGATAAGACTCCCGCGGCAAAAAGCCCACCAGGTGAACACGCGACGGATCCAGTTGCGGACCCACTTCCTTCATCAGCTTCTCAAGCCAGGACTTCGCGTCCCGCGGCTCCTGCCCATAGCTCGCCGCCTCCTTGCCCATCAGCACCACATGCGCTTTTGGGTGCCGACGCAAGATCTCCGGCAATGCCCGCATAAACATATGAAAACCACGCACCGGCTCCAATGAGCGCGACGCATAGGTAATCACTTCATCGTCCTGGGTCAGACGAACGCCCTTACCCCCCACCGTCAACACGGCCTCCGGATCTGGTTTGAAGTACTCCATGTCCACGCCTTCGTGGATGACTTCAATCCGGTCTCTCGACCACGCCGGGAAGGTACTCCGTTGCCACTCCGTCGCCGTCCATATCGCGTCCGACTCCTGTAACGCGTGAAGGGTCACTGTGTTCTTGAACCGCAGCCGCGCCAGCACATCCGCGTCCTCGGTAGCAAACTCTGGATCGAAGTTGAAATCCTGACCCTCTGGCGCGTAGAAGTACTCGACAAAACTCACCAACCGGGCGCGTGGCCAGACATCCTTGATGAGCAGCGCCTCACCCCAACCCGGATGCGCGACAATCACGTCCGGGCTCCATCCCTTCTTCTTGAGCCGGCGAGCCGCCTCCGCCACCGCCTCGGCGCGTAGCATCTTCGCTTCCAGCTCCGTCAGCAGCGGATGTTGATCCGTTTTCTGGGTGCGTAAAAAGCGATAGCTCGCAACCGCCACCCCTTTCACATCAATCTCGTGCCGGTTCTGACGCAGTGCCAGAACCTCGTTCCCTTTCTGCGCCGCTAGTCGCTCCGCAATCACCTTGAACTGACCGGGAAAGTTCTGATGCAAAAACAAGTACTTCATCGCTTTTCGTCCATACGAAGGGCCGGCATACGGGCGCACCCGCGTGCTAGCGTTGTCTGAATCTCTCTGAGCCCTAGCGGCGCTGTGCAACGCTTCTTGAGGGGAAAATCCGGAAAATGGATAGGCGATGGAAACATCGTCGCCCGGGCTCCGACCGCCAGCGACGCATGGGTGCCCGTTGCGGGCACGGTGAGTTCACGCCGAAGTTTGAGAGAGTTTTGCATCGGCCGCAGAGGCCAGCAGAACGGATATCCGCGGTAAACCCGGGTGGATCGCCCACCCGGGCTTGAATCTCAGGCGGCGGGATTACGCCGAGGCCGGCCGCGGCGGCGCGGTTCCCCGTCGCTCTCAGTGGCCGCTCTGGGCTTGCGCATCACCAGCACCGTTCGGACCTCACTCAGCGTGATGCCGTAGGCCCGGATCTGCTTGCGAACCTGCTCGAGCACCTCGTTTCGGCTGCGTTCACGCTCGATGCGAATCGCCTCTTCGATTTCCTGCTGCTTCTTGAGAAGCTCTTCCAACGTACTCATGTTCAATTCTCCTCTCGGGGTAGGTGCAACACAGGGCTCAGGCGTTTGCCCAGCGACGGTGGAAAAATGCCTCCATCGCATCGGCAATCCGTGCCGCGGCCTGGCCATCTCCATAGGGATTCCTAACCGTAGACATCCCGGTATAAACCTCCGGGTTGTCCAGTAATTCACTGACGCCGTCGACAATGGCGCGCTCACTGGTACCGACCAGACGACTGCAGCCGGCATCCACACCTTCCGGGCGCTCGGTGACGTCGCGCATCACGAGCACCGGCTTGCCAAGCGTGGGGGCTTCCTCCTGGATGCCGCCCGAATCTGTCAGCACCAGATGGCAGGTTGCCAACAATTGGACGAATTGGGTGTAACCCTGAGGTGCGGCCAGTAACACATTGGGGACTGCACCAAGCAGTGCATACACAGGCTTTTGCACCTTGGGATTGAGGTGCACGGGATACAGGAAGCCGGTTTCGGGGAATTTTTTCGCCAACTGCTGCACCGCGCGACAGATGGCCTGAAATCCTTCGCCGAAATTCTCCCGCCGGTGGCCGGTCATCAAGATAAAACGTGAAAATCTTTCAGTGAAATCCGTAATTTCGGAAGTAAACTCGGGTGGATTCTGGTCGTTTTTTTTCAGTGTTTCGACCAGCGCGTCAATCACCGTATTCCCTGTGACAAACACGGCGTCGGCCAGGACGCCTTCGCGGTAGAGATTTTCTGCAGCGGCACGCGTGGGCGCGAAATGCATATCTGCGACAAGCCCGGCGACCCGTCGGTTGACTTCTTCCGGAAACGGTTCGAATTTCCTGCCAGATCTTAGGCCTGCCTCGATGTGGCCAACCGCGATTTTTCGGTAGTACGCACACAGACTTGCCACCATCACCGTGGTGGTGTCCCCCTGCACCAGCAGGCAATCTGGATTATGTTCTTCCAGGAAACGATCGACACTGCCGAAAAGTCGCGCCGAAAGGGACGCAAGCGTTTGATTTTCAGTCATTAAATCGAGATTTTTGTCGACCGGAAGACCAAAATCCGCAAGCATCCCCGCAACCATCTCACGGTGCTGGCCAGTGCTGCATAGAATTGGC
>JBIKOF010000365.1:0-3060 GCA_044358205.1 Gammaproteobacteria bacterium
TCCTCATTCAGGGGCTCAGCGAAAAGTTCGGGGGTGGTCCGCGTCATCCGAAGTCAGTCGAGGGGGAGGCGCCATGATGGAAAGACAGCCAGAACGATTCGCGCCGCGCGCCCTGGCCCTTGCCATGGCACTGGCGCTGGGCGGCTGCACCATCGGGCCGGACTTCCAGAAGCCGGAAACTGCTGCGCCTGAGCAGTTTCGCCATGTACTTGCGCCACAGGAAGCGGCTTCATTTGCGGATGCCAGTTGGGCAGATACCTTCAATGATGCGGAGCTCCGGCCGGTGCTGGAAACCGCCATCGCCAACAATCTGGACCTCAAGCTTGCGGCGGCCCGGGTGGAAGAAACCCGGGGACAGCTCCGTATCGCGCGCAGCGCACTGGGGCCGCAACTTGCCGTCACCGGAGATACCCAGCCCAACCCTGCCAGTCGCGAAGACAGCACATACTCCGTCGGCATTGGTATGCGCTGGGAACTGGATTTCTTTGGCCGTCTGCGGCGCGGCAGCGAGGCGGCGCGGGCGCGGCTGCTTGCCACGGAAGAAGCGGCGCGTAGCTTGATGACCACTGTGGTGGCCGATACCGCAAACACCTGGTTCCGGTTGCGGGAGCTGGATGAGGAAATTGCGATTATCGAGCGCACCATCGCAAGCCAGCAGGCGTCGCTGGACCTCGTCATCTCTCGCAAGCGCAATGGCGTCGCTTCAGGCGCTGAGGTTCAGCAAGCCCGCGCGCAGCTGGCTGGCACGCGCACGCAGCTCCCGCTTACCGAATACCGCCGCGACCAGACCGAGAATCTGCTGCGCTTCCTGCTGGGCGACGCCCCGGGCCCGGTTTCCCGCAGCGCGAGTATTTCGCGCTTTGCCGTGCCCGAAGCCATCCCCGTTGGCCTTCCGGCAGACTTGCTCGCGCGCCGACCCGATATCCGCCAGCTGGAGGCGCAGCTCCATGCCGCAACGGCGAACATTGGGGTGGCCGAGGCGACCCGCTTCCCTTACCTCTCCATCGGACTCACATCGTTCGTCGGCATCCTCAGCCCCGAACTCGATCGTCTTATCAACAACCGCTCACCAGCGGCGGATGTGCTTTCGATAGGCCCCTTCGTTGATGCGCCGCTGTTCCAGTCCGGGCGCGGAACCGGCAATGTCGAAGTGGCCAAGGCTCAGTTGCAACAAGCAGATCTGAGCTACCGACGCGGTGTGCTCCAGGCCTACCGCGAAACTGCGGATGCGCTGGTCGTGACGGACAAGGTGCGCCCGCTCATCGCAGAGAACGAGGTACGCGTGGAGGCGGCTGCCAAGCTGCTAGTACTCCAGCGCAAGCGATACGAAGCCGGTGTCAACGACTATCTCGAGGTGCTGGACGCCGAACGGCAGCTTTTTGCCGCAGAAATCGACCTGGCGCGCGCGCGTCTCAACCAGCGGGAAGCCTATGTTTCCTTGTACCGCGCATTGGGCGGTGGCTGGCAGTCGGCTATCGGGGAAAGCTCAAAACCCTGACCGGATTGCTGTAAAAAATTTGCTCAACGGCGTGCGCAAAATCACATTTTCGCTGTAAATAAAGCTGACAGAAGCGTGTTTGGCCCGCTTCTGTCAGCCGCCTGTCACAGCTAGGCTTGAGCTTCAACCGGCCATTTCGTGCGCCGCATCACAGTTCAACAAGTCTCCGCGGCCTTCCCCTGCCAATCTTCGGTGAATCCCCTCATTCGTTTGGGCGATCTCACACGCCTACACCTCGTATTTGCCCCGGTACTTTGCGCCAACCGTCAGCTTCGTTGACACGCGTTTTCTGAAAACTCAAAAAAAATAGAAAAAATCCTTTCCAAACAGCCACGTAAAAAAATGGCATGCCAACTGCTTTGTTCAGGGTCTCGCCGAGGATCAGATGGGTCGCGGCCGGGCAGTCTCGAAAGAACAAGCGCGGGCCCGAAACCGCAAGAACAAAGAACCTCTGAAGGAGATGTCTGTGTCCATAGTCGACGACCACGAGTACTCAGCCTCTCGCCGAAATATCCTTCGCATCGCACTCGCTTCAGGCGGGGTGGCATTCTTCATGCCGCACCGAGCCATGGCGCAGGTGGCCTGCGTGCCCGGCACCACTCAGGTGCTCGAACGCTATCCAATCAGTCCTCTCATCGGCGGGGCACTGGACGCCACTGGGCGGATTAGCGGCACGGTGTTTGTGGACGACCTGCCCATCCCGGCGATCCTGCGCCCTGTGGCGGTTGGTATGACGGACCTCCTGCAGAAATCGGGGTCTACGTGGCCGGCGCCGCTTCCCCTGCAGTTCGGCCCTCGCGATTCGCGCGGCACGCTCCACCAGGTATGGCCGACCGACCCGCGGGTCAACATTACCGAAGAAGACATCCGTTTCTACATCATCGACCTGATGGTAGGCCGGCATGCATTCACCAGCTTGAAGGCCCTGCCCATCAACAGTCTAGGCGCCGCTGTGGCGCATCCTGTGCTGGCAAGAACCGGCGCCGTTAATCTTCCCGACAGCACCATCTACGGCTTCAACGGGATTTTCCCGGGCCCGCAGATCAATGCCGAGTACGGCAAGCCCAGCCTTGTGCGTTTCCGCAATTTTCTCGATAACGCCAACGGCCTCGACCGCGGAAATTTCGGGCATCCCCGGTTCGGTTCAATCGTGCATCTCCACAACGCACACTCCGCACCCGAAAGCGATGGCAATCCCTTCCACCAGAAGGTCCCCTATATGCCCGGCGAGTGGTGGGACAACATGTATCTCAACTGGCCTGCGGGGGGGCAGGAGCATGAGAAGCAGTCCTTCTTCTGGATGCACGACCATTCCCACGACTTCACCAGCTCCAACTCTTACAAGGGACTCGTGGCGCCCTATGTGATTTACGACCCCGTCATCGACCGCGGAGACGAAACAGCGGCGGGTACCGTGCGCTTGCCGGGCGTCCGCAAGAATGCAAATGACGGCAGCTTCGATGTGGCCTACGACATTCCGCTGGTGATGTCCGATGTGAGGCTGGACGACGGTCTCATCCCTCACCAGGACTTCCACGGGGGCTGCAGTGAAAGACGTCCCG
>JBIKOF010000012.1:0-11441 GCA_044358205.1 Gammaproteobacteria bacterium
TCCCGTGAGCACATCGTCACCCGCTGCGCCGTAGAAATGGTTGCGCTCTGCAGCGCTGAGGAAAGTATCCGCATCGTCGCTGCCGAAAATGCGCGCCACCGCCGGGTCGTTTGGAGCGCGCGGAGAGGAGCCGTCGAAAGCCAGCACCTGCAGACGCTCATCGCGCCCCCTATCGACAAACAAGGTGGCAGCGTCACCCAGTTGCCAGTTCCCGCCATCTGCAAGATTGCGCGTGGTACGCGCGACCAGCCACTCCGCGCGATCGCGGTACGCATCGGCATGCCAGGCCGCGATGTCGGTAATTTCCGCCATACGTCCGGGCGGCGGTTCGCCCGAAATCGCAAACGGGTCGGCCAGAAACAAGGCGGCGCGAACCGCAGTGGATTCGTGGGCTCGCGCCACAAGTTCGTCAGCTGGGACGTCGATGAGCAGGGCAAGCGACGGCGGCGCGTCCCATCCAATCTCCGCATGCACTGCTGTCAGCGTGGCATAGAGCGCAGCGCGGACTTCAATCGCTGATTGTCCATCGGCAATCAGTGGGTAACCGGCAAAGTCCGCCGCCAGCCGTGGCAACCGAGGCATCTCGACAAGCAGGCGTTGGCCGAGCGCTTCGACCAGACATTCGAGACCATCCTCCGCGCGATTGGAGGCGGCGGCGAGAAGCTTCGCAAGCGCGGCATCGTCGAGCGCGGGTGCAAGCGCGCGAAACACATCGAGCACCACCACGCTGTCGACCAGCGGGTCCATGCTGTGACTGTTCGTTTCGGTGGGTAGGGTGCGTTCGGTCCCAGGAGCGCGGCCCGAAAGCCAGCTCGAGACCACATCGAGATCATCGCCGGGGCGGGAGTCCTCTCCAACCCAATGATGGAGGCGACCCGCCAGCGCATCGAAACTCGCGGCGGGCGGGCTTGGAAGCCAAGGCGCGAAAAGCTGGCTGATGAGCGATTCCGTCAAGCGTTGCGGGTTCGCAAAGCCTTCGACCACAAAGGGGGCGAGCGGCGAATCGGGCGTGACCTGTTGCAGCAAGGCGAGGATGCGATCTGGCAGCAAGCTCGTGAATGCCGGGTCGAAGTGGGCGGCGTTGAAAGTCTCGGCACCATCCAGCCAGGTGGGGAATAACCGCAGTGCCAGTGCGGCGAGGTGACCACCCAGCGAGTGACCGGTCGCGATGAGCTCATCGCCTGACGCAATCAGCCCCAGCCCAAGGCCATCGCGATGCGCCTCAAACCAGTAGTGCACCGGCTGCACGACCTCGCCCGCGAGGGTTTGCCGCGTGAGGATGGTGTGGACCACCGGCACCCCGGCTGCGGGCGGCTCACGCGAGACATGCAACTCGAGCCGCAGCACATCGGCCGCCCCTGCGGGGGCGTGCAGGCGCTGCATGTAGTTGAACAGCGCAGTGGTCTGCGAGAGCGCGCAGCCCACGAGCCCGATCTCGATGAGGTCGGTTTGCAGCAGATCGAGTGCCCGCGCGCCGGGCGCGAGTTCGGTGCCACGCAGCGTAAGCACCTTGTGATGCCCCTGCGCCAGGACCGCAGCTGCAAAACCCGAGGTCGAATCTTCCGTGGCGTGCAGCAGGGTCCAAGGGGTGGCCTCGTCCCCCGCAAGCATGAGCTGCGTGGCATTGGCCGGCGCGATGCGCGCCGCCTCTGTAGCTTCCAGCAAGCGGTCGAAGCGGCCGGTATCGCCGGGCTCCCATGACACGTAGGCAAGGTTGGCGAGAAAAGCATGCAGCGCGGTTCTGTCTTCCATGACAAGTGCCCCTCCTTGGGCAACGATTCAGCGAGGTGGCGCGTGCGGCGCCGGGATGAGGGTCTGCTCGATGAGATCATCCGGCAGACGGAAACTGCGGACCCCGGGCGGGTCGGGCAGCGGGCTTCGGCACAGGCGTGGTGGCCGCGGCAGGCCAAGTCCAAGGAGGCGCTCCGCCCAGCCGAGCGGCAGCACCAGCTCGCGCGCCTCCCCAAGCACCCGGCCGTCTACGCGCGCCCGCACCACCGCCACGCGCAATGCGCCGGCGCGGCCCAGGACCTGCTCCGGAAGGTGCGCGTATTCCGCTTCGCTTGCGAGCACGGGCACGAGTTCGCGATGAGGTTTGGCTGCACGCAGGGTCCAGCGTTCGAAGCGCCCATCGGGCAAATGTCTCTCCAGCAGCGTAAAACCTGCAGCGTGCCAATGCGCAATATCGGAAAGCCCGAGAATGCCGCGCACGGCGATGCGTTCGTGGACCTTGAGGCCAACGCCCACCGCGCAAACCCCGCGCGCCTCACGCGCGGCGAGAACAACATCTCCCCAGGCTAGCGCAAGGCTCGCCAGCAGCCACGTCGTGCCGAGGCACGTGGCAATCCGCGCCGACAAGCCGGGGGCTGCCGCGAGGGCACAGAGACCCAGTGCCCCGAGCACACCGGCCGCCACCCAGGGACCCAGCAAGCTTCCAAGAAAGGGAGCTGCGTCACCCGTGATCGCTGCACGCAACTGCGGGCTGCCAATGGCCATCGCGTGCAGGCCCGTCCACAGGAGAATTGTCCACACCAGCGGGATTCGCATGAAATGAAGCCTCGGTAGCGGGAAGAAGACAACGCTCGCCGAGGATCGCAGTGCCGGCTGGCGGATGCCAGTCCGGCGTGTGGGATGCGGGGGTCCCCGTGCGGGACAGGAACTTCTCCCCCGGCGACCACAGTCGAAGCGCCGGACCGCTCAGCCACGCGCCGCATCGCGACGAATTCCGCGGCGCGCGGGCGTACGCGGGAAAAGTGATACCCTTTCGCCCATCACGGCGAACTTCAGAGGAGGCCTCCATGCCCATGTACGACTACTACTGCGCGGCGAACGATCGGACGGTGCAGGTGACGCATCGCATGTCCCAGGACGTGAACACCTGGGGCGACGTCTGCACCCTCACCGGCGAAGCGCCGGGCGACACACCCGCAGACGCCCCGGTTGAGAAAGTGCATCTGGCGGCCAACCTCATTCGGCGCAAGGCGATGGGCAGCGACAGTGCCGGTGGCTCTGCCTATGGCGCCATGACCACCACCAAGCACTATCACACCACCAAGAACTTCGATTGAGCCTCACCCATGCCCACTTACGAATATCACTGTCCGGCCAACGACCGCGTGGTGACCGTGGTGCACAGGATGAGCGAGGAGATTCACACCTGGGGTGAGCTCTGCGCGCGTGCAGGCATCGCCGAAGACGGCACCCCGGCCGACACTGCAGTCGCAAAGAAGATCGGGCTCAGCATTCTCGCCAGCAGCCGCAACATGGGCTGCGATGCGCGTCCGCCCATCGAAGACGCGCCAGCCCGGCCTGGCCCGCTGGTCAATCCCAATGCCTGGTGACGCACCCGTCCTGTTGGTAACCGGCGGGGCGAGCGGCATCGGCGCGGCCTGCGCCGAGCGTTTCGCGCGCGGTGGCTATCGGGTACTGATCGGGGATTTGCAGGACGAGAAAGGCCTTGCGCTGGCCGCAGCACTCGGCGGGGACACGGCTTATACCCACCTCGACGTCAAGGACGAAGCCTCGATGGCCGCAGCCGTCGCGGCCGCGGTCCAGCGCTTCGGACGCCTCGATTGCCTCATCAACAACGCGGCCATCGTGGGCGTCATCGGCCCAGTGACGGAAACCTCCGTCGAGGAGTGGGATCACGCACAAGCCATCATCCAGCGCAGTGTTTTTTTGGGGACCAAGCATGCAGCCCGCACGATGCAAACCCGCCGCAGCGGCAGCATCATCAACATCGCCAGTGTCGCCGCGTTCCTCGGAGGCTTCAGCCCGCACGCCTATGCCACGGCCAAAGCGGGCGTGATGCACTTCACTCACTCAGCGGCGCTGGAATTGATCGAATTCGGGATCCGCGTGAACTGCATCTGCCCGGGTAACATTGCCACGCCCATCCACACCGGGGTCACCGACGACCGCTGGATGACGCGCATCGCGAAAATCGCCGAGGCCCAAAAAGATGAGCAACCGCTCGCGCGTTTCGGCGAACCGGCCGAAATCGCCGATGCCGCCTGGTGGCTCGCCAGCGAACAATCCGCCTATGTGGTCGGCCATGCGCTGGTGGTAGACGGCGGACTGATGGCGGGCCGTCCCTGGCGCAAGCAACCGGCCCATCTGCGGGACTATCACCCCGTCCTGAAATAACCGCCGAGAGGCCGCGGACCCTACGCGCACCGCGCGCCCCTAAAATCGCATGGATATCGTCTGGCCCATCATCGCGCCCGTATTCGGGGCCGTCCTCCTCGGCGTCGTGCTGTTTCGTTCCGGTCTGTTCGATGCGCGGACGGGCGACGGCCTCGCCCGCTTCGTCTACTACATCGCAATCCCTGCCCTGCTGTTCAAGAACCTCGCCTCAGCCGAGTTACCTGCGGTATTTCCCTGGCGCCTCATCCTTGCCTTCTATATCCCCTCCATCTTGATGTTCGCAAGCGGGGTTCTGGTGACCCGCTTCATCTTTGGCTGGGACAGACCCAGCCAAGGCGTGGCCGGCATGGGGGCCTGTTACTCGAACATGGTGATGCTCGGGATACCGCTTACGCAGGCGGCCTTCGGGCCAGGCGCTGCCGTGCCGCTGTTCACGCTCATCGCACTGCAGAGCTCGGTGCTGTTCACCCTCGCCACCTGGACCATTGAAATTTACGGGGCCCGCGGACACGGTTCGCCACTGCCCTGGTATCGCGCGTTCGGGAAGCTGCTGATCAACCCGGTGATCCTGTGCCTTGCCGCCGGAGTGGCCGCGAACCTGACGGGTTATCGCCCTGCTGGCATCGCAGAAAGCCTGCTCGACAAGCTATCGGCAGGCGCACCCGGCTGCGCCCTCGTGTCGTTGGGTATCTCGCTTGCGCAATATCCGGTGCGCGGTGCGCTCGCCGAAACCGGGGTACTGATCCTGTGCAAGAACCTGCTGCATCCCCTGCTCGTCTGGATCGCCTGCCAACTGTTCGACGTTGATCCCGCGTGGGCGCAAGTGGCCGTGCTGCTGGCGGCGATGCCAGCCGGAATCAACGGATACGTATTTGCCAAGCGTTATGGTTTACGCGAGGAAGTCGCCTCCAAGGTCATCGTGATTTCGACGGCGCTATCGAGTGGCGTGGCGAGCCTGGTGCTGGCATTGATGCTGTAGGCGCACTCAGCTTCGAATTGATAACTCAGGGCAGAAAAAGCAGCTGCAGATCGTTCAGAAAGCGATAGCCAAGTGCGGTGGGCGCAACCTGGCCGTGGTCGCTCGTCAGCCAGCCACGTTCGATGGCTTCGCCAAGTGCAGGCTCCAATGCGCGTGCGGGCAAGCCAGTGCGCGCCGTAAACAAGCCCAGTTCGAATCCGGCACTGAGACGCAGGGCATTAAGCATGAATTCGATGACGAGATCCTCACCCGCCACCGCCGTGATCTCGCGCGCCGAGGCGCCTGCGTCTTTCAGATAGGCCTGCGGATGAATCCGTTTGCGGGTGCGTAGCAGGCCCTCCGGCGTCGTCAGTTTGCCGTGGGCGCCTGCGCCCAGCCCCGCATAATCACCGAAGCGCCAGTAGTTGAGATTGTGCCAACACTGCGCGCCCTCACGCGCATAGGCCGAAACCTCGTAACGCATGAAGCCGGCCTTCGCCAGCAACTCCAGACCCGCCTCCGCTTCATCAGCGATTCGATCGCTGGCCGGCAAAACGGGGGGGCGCCGCGCAAAGGCCGTTCCCGGTTCGAGGGTGAGCTGATACCACGACAGGTGCGTTGGCTCGAGTGCCAGCGCGTCTTGTAAATCGTCCAGCATCCCGCCGGGTGTCTGCTCAGGCAGCCCGTACATCAGATCGATGTTGAGGTTGTCGAAACCGGTGCGTCGCGCCACTGCAACGGCGCGCCGCGCATCCGCCGCGCCATGCACGCGCCCGAGTCGGGTCAACGCCTCATCCTGAAGACTTTGCACCCCGAGGGAGAGACGGTTCACGCCCGCCTCGCGATACGCCGCAAAGTGCGCCTCGTCGACCGTCCCCGGGTTGGCTTCGAGCGTTATCTCCGCATTGGGCGCAAGCGTGACGCGCGCCGCGGTACCCTCGAGCACGCGCCGGATGGCCGCGCCCGAAAACAGGCTGGGCGTTCCACCGCCGAAAAAAATCGACTGCACGGGACGTTCGGTGAGCAAGGGGAGATCTGCGTCCAAATCACGCAGCAATGCATCCACATAGGCCGTTTCCGGCAGGACCTCGGTGGTGTGCGAATTGAAATCGCAATACGGACATTTGCGCACACACCAGGGCAGGTGGATATAGAGCGCAAGCGGGATCGAGGCCGGTGTTGGTCCCGATCCCTCAACCGTCGTGCTGTGCACCCGCGTTCGTCAGGCGTGCGATGAAACGGGTGAGGGCCTGCCCACGATGACTGAGCCGCTGCTTGGTTGCGGGGTCGAGTTCAGCCGCGGTCAGGCCCAGTTCGACGACTTCAAAAACCGGGTCGTATCCAAAACCCTGGGTGCCGCGCGGGGTGAGTGCCACACGCCCCTCCCAGGCACCTTCGGCGATGATGGGGCAGGGATCTGCAGCGTGCCGCACGAACGCGATGGCACAGACGAATCGGCAGGTGCGCGCCGCCGGGGCGGTATTCGAAAGCGCGTCGAGCAGCTTTTCGATATTGGCAGCATCACTGGCGCCAATGCCCGCATACCGTGCGGAGTAGATACCGGGTGCGCCATCGAGTGCATCGCAGGCAAGTCCGGAATCATCCGCCAGCGCGGGCAAGCCAGTATGGTGCGCGGCATGCCGGGCCTTGATGAGGGCATTGTCGATGAAGCCAAGGCCGGTCTCCTCAGCTTCCGGCACGCCAAAGCGGGACTGCGGGGCAACCCGCCAACCAAGCCCATCGAGCAGCGCCTGCAGCTCTCGGACCTTGCCCGCGTTGCCGGTCGCCAGCACCATCTCTGGCGCGCTCATTCGGCGAGCGCCGCTTCCTGGGCTGCCATCAGCTGTCGAATGCCGTGACTCGCCAAATCGAGCAGGGCATCGAGTTCATCGCGCCTAAAGGCGTGTCCCTCGGCCGTCCCCTGAACCTCGACGAAATGGCCCGCGTTGTTCATGACCACGTTCATGTCTGTTTCCGCGGTGGAGTCTTCCGCGTAATCGAGATCGAGCACCGGAACGCCCTGACAGATTCCCACGGACACGGACGCAACTTGACCATGGATTGGGTTGCGCGCGAGCGTCTTGGTCTGCATCAGACGGTTCACCGCATCGACCAGCGCCACGTAACCGCCGGTAATCGAGGCCGTGCGCGTGCCGCCATCCGCCTGCAGCACATCGCAATCGACCACGATGGACCGTTCACCCAGCGCACGCCGATCAACGACCGCGCGCAGACTGCGACCGATGAGACGCTGGATTTCGAGCGTCCGCCCGCCCTGACGTCCCTGCGCTGCTTCGCGGCGATTTCGCGTATGCGTCGCACGCGGCAGCATGCCGTATTCGGCCGTAACCCAGCCCTCGCCTGTGCCTTTGAGCCAGCCCGGAGGTTTCTCTTCAAGTGAGGCGGTGCACAGCACCTTGGTGTGGCCGAATTCGACGAGCACGGAGCCCTCCGCATGTCGGGTGTACTGGCGCGTAAAACGCACCGTGCGCAGTTCATCGGGCGCGCGACCGCTGGGACGACGAGTCATGGAGGGATTCCGTAAAGGGGGGCGCAAGTATAGCGAATCGTTCCCGGTCGAAGCGCACTCACGAGGGAGTTAAGACAAGCGTGACTCAACGCACCTCGAAACGCTGCGTGATGGCCCGTTCACGCGCACGGTCGAACCAGGCACCGCCCTCCTCTACGATATCGATGACGAGCATCCAGATGCCCGGCTTCGCGGGCGCGCGTATCGCAAGCTCACGGGTCACGCTCTCTCCGGGACCCAGCGACGGCAACCGGGTTCGTCCATCCCGCCACTGCGCCGGATTGCCGCGTTCATCCAGCCAGTAGTTGCCAAGGGAAAATCCCTCGGGCCAAAGACAGTGGCTTAGGTTTTCCACTTCCACCGTCAGCAGGAAGTGCGCGCCACCGTCCGACTCTGCGGGCAGCGCGGCGCAACGCAGCGCGGCGCGGCGCGCCGATCGGGCCAGATTTTCAGGCGAACGCGCGGCAGCCTCATCGAGATGGTGGCGCAACACCTTCGCAAGCGGTGCGACATTCACCGGCAGGAAATAGCGGGTGTGCTCACCCGCGATGACAGCCGTTTGCCAGTGCCGTAGATATTTTTCCCAGGCGTCTTCAGGCGTGGCGTGACGAAGCAAGGGATGGCCATCGAGACTGTTCTTGCCGAAAAGAAAGAGCACCTCACCTGCGTAGTAAGTGAGCTCGAAGCCCCACTCCATCAGAACCAGCAACGGCAGCTGCACCTTGCGTTTCAGCAACTGGTCCGCGACGGCTAGCGCGAGTCTTCCGCCCTGACAGTTCCCGCCAACGAAGAGCGGACCGGTATCGGAGATTTCGCATACGTCCTTCGCGTAGCGCAGCGCCACCGCCTGCACCGTGTCGTCGTCGTAGTTGAAGACCGCGTGGCCGGAACGAAACCCATACAGCGGCTGATCGGGGCCTAGCGCGTTGGCAAGCGCTTCGAACTCGGCCGGCGCTTGGAAAATCCAGAACAGCGGTGGCCGTGAGCCCGTGCGGTTGAGCCCAACCATCAGGCCGTCCGCTGTTGGGCGTGTCCCGGGCCAGTCCGTCATCTGTGCGAGCATCGCCGCGTGCAGGGCTTCGGGCAGCGGCCAGCCCGCTTCGGGCGACAGTCCGCGCGCGGGTGAGACACCAAAGACGAGTCGGGCGAGATGACCGAGGGTGGGGTCGGCGAGAAAGGCCGCCGGCTCCGGCGCGCGCCCGAAGCGGGCCTCGAGTCCAGCCAGCAGCGCCTGCAATGCGAGCGAGTCACCGCCCTGTTCGAAGAAATGCGCACGCCCCGTCGCCTCGGCAGACGGCGGCAGACATTCCTGCCACAAGGTGACCAAATCCTGCGGAATCGTGCGCGGTGCGGGTGGGTGCGGGGCAGCGACCGCTACCGCCGGGGGCGCCGCGGGCAGCGGCGCGCCGAACATCCCGGCGATACGACTTCTATGCAACTTGCCACCAGGGCCCACCGGCAGTCGATCAAAGCCGACGAACTCGAGTCTTGCAGGCTGAATGCCAAAGCCCTGGCCCAGCACGCCGCGCAGCGTTCGCGCCAGATCCGCGTCAGGGGCACCGAACACCACTACCCCCAAGGCCTCGCCCTCGGCGTCCACGAGTGCGCAGGCCAGTGCAAGGTGGGAGGTGCCGGCGACCTCTGCCATGCGTGCATCGAGGTCTTCGAGTGCGAGTTTTCGCCCGCGCACGATGACGAGATCCTTGTCCCGTCCCGTCAGATGCAGACGGCCTTGCTGCAGCCAGCCGCGGTCCCCGGGTTGCCACCAGCCACCGGCGCCAGGCGGAGACGCAGGCTCCGTGTCTCCCACATAGCCGCTGAAAAAAAGCGCGGGACAGAACACCTCAACGCGACCTTCCATGGACTCGGGTAAGACTTCTCCGTGGTCGTCGACGATGCGCAGACACACGCCGACGGCGGGACCGCCGAGCCCCTGGTGTTCCAAGGGCCCGCCTTGCAGTGCGATCTCGCACCCATCGGTCAGTGAGCCGGTCTCGGTGGTGCCATAGCCGGCGAAGACCCGCAATTTTTCGGCGCCGAGCGGAGACAGCGCGGCACACAGCCGGCGCGCGACCGCGGGCGAAACCGTCTCTCCCCCCATGCCAATGCGTTCCAACGAGCCCAGGCGCCAGGGTCCCCCCGCTTCGGCCCTCGCCGCGAGCTGACGCGCAAGCGAGGTGGTCAGGGACAGCCGATTGGCCTGCATCGCCTCCACGGCCTCAAACACCGAAGTCGAATGCGCAAGTACCAGTTCCGGGGATAGCACGCCCCAGTCCCGGGCGCCCACGAATACTGCGTTGAAGCCGGTGACGGAGTCGGGTTCGAACAGCCAAAGGCAGGCGTGATTGGCTGGGCCTGCGGCATCGACGCGCACGAAGCGGCGGCGTAGCAGCGTGTCCTCGTTGAAGCATGCAAGCCTGTCGCGACCGGTCGACCCCGAGGTGGGCAAATAGCACACAGGATCTGCCGCGCGAACGGCTGGCAGCGGCAGTGGCGCGCCGTCTTGCGCGAGTGCCCCGATGTCGAACGGCCCCTGGGCATCGAGCGCCTGCGCGACGCGCCAGGTGCGCGCATCGGCCAGCACCCGAACCTCGCGGAGCCCCTTCAGTACAGAGGCAAGGCTCTCCGCGCTTCCTTCACGCACTGCGCGGCGCGCACGACCGGTCAGTGGTACGAACCCGTAGCCACCCATGAGGCAGGCCCAGAAGGCGACGACCAATGCGGGCACCTCGAGCAGAACCCCGGCAATGACGGTGCCGGGCGGCACCCCTGCGGCTGCAAGCGCCGCGCAGATCCGCTCCGCTTGCGGCCAGAGGTCTACGTAACGCGTCGCGATTGGTTTTCCGGCCTCATCGAGTGACCAGAGCCGCGCGTCAGGTGCTTGCGCGAGTCGACGCCGAATACCTTCGATAAGCTTGTTCGGAGCGCTGGCGGGTGTTACGAGCGCCGGGCCGCAGGCCAGCGCCGGGACTGAGGAGATGCCGTCCACGCTCAGGCCGCGATGGCCTTCAGACCATCCTCCGCGGCGTCCATCAGCTCCCATCCGAGCGCACTGAGTCTGCCGTGCTGGCGCACGACCTCGAGGCCCTCGGTGAATTTCTCATGCATTACATTGAAGCGCTCAGCGGCACGCGCCCGCTCGTCAGGCCCGATTTCCGTAGAAGCTCGCAACAGGTGGTAGAGCAGACAAAGCCGCGCGGCCACGTAGGTCGCGTGATAGACCCCGTCCATGGGTCTCGCATCCGGGCGCAAGGGCGATGAGTATCGTTCTTCGGGCGGATTTTCGGTCAGCGGTGTCTGGTGGGACAGACCAAAAAGCATCTGATGCGTGGCCTCGTGGACCACTGCCGACAGCACGCGCAGCGGTTCCGCGTTTCGGCGCAGATTGATGAATAGTGCCCCCCAGACCATGCGCGAGGAGGCGCTGGAGAAACCGCGCGCGGACCCGACCGCGGGCAGTGCGCCGTAGACGCGCACGACCAGGCTTAGAACTTCATCGTGCCACGCCGGGGCAATGGCTTTGAGACAGTCGAAGGCCTCGCCCACAAGCTGGTCGAAGGCCTTCCATTCTTGAGCCTCGGGCGTCGCAAACATTTCTTGCCCCCCCCAACCGATGGCGAGCAAACGTTGAAAGCGCGCAGCGTCCTCGCCCAGCACGTGGGGATCGAAAGGCTCACGCTGGATTCCGGGCGCGACTGTTGGCATCGCCGCAATTCGGCGCCAGCAGTTTTCTGCGAGCAGCCGGTCGCCCGTCTGTAAGGCGGGCACCAGTTCGAAATAGGCCGCCGTCGCGCCCGGCGAGACGCG
>JBIKOF010000013.1:0-11430 GCA_044358205.1 Gammaproteobacteria bacterium
TAATTGATGAAGCTGTTTTCAACTTCCAGACGACTGATACCCGCAAACGCCAGTACGGCGACCCCGACAGACGCCAGCAGCACGAAGGTGCCGTGACGATCAGTGAACACGGCGAGGCGCTCGGTAAACCCGAGACGATCGTCGCTTACAACGCGCGGTGGGCGCAGGCGCATCAGCGCCATCATGGCAGGAACCATGATGAACACCACGAAGTACACCACCAGAAGGCTCAGGGTCATCATGTATCCGAAATCTACAATCGGGCGGATGTCGCTGGTGGCGAGCGAGGCGAACCCGATCATGGACGTGAACGAGGTATAGAGACAGGGCTTCGCCATGTCGCGCACGACCTGGCTGGCGAGGCGGGTTTGGGTCCAATCACCGTGATCTGCCAGCAACTCGCGGTAACGCACGATGAGGTGGATGTTGATGGATATGGTGAGAATGAGCGTGAGGGCAATGAAGTTCGACGAAATCACCGTGAGATGCCAGCCCAGATGGCCGAGCAGCCCCAGAATGAACACGGTACAGAACGCACAGGTCAGCACGGGCGTCATCACCCAGCGCAGCTCGCGAAAGATATAACCCAGCATGCCCACCGCGAGCACCAGTGCGCCGAGCCCGAACACGACGATATCTGCGCGCACAAAGGAGATCATGTCATCGGCGATCATCGAAATTCCGCCCAGATGAATTTCCCCGCGCGTCTCGAATGGGGCGAGCAGGTTTCTCAGGCGTTCGATTGACGCATGGTTTCCTTCGTCGACGGTCTCTTTGAGCGCCTGGTACCTTGGTTCAATATCGGCAAGTCGGATCTTCTCTGCCGGCTCCAGTCCGCTCGTCCCGCGCTTGAAAAGAAGGTCGGCGCGCTCGAGCTGCAACAGGCGGAATTTCAGATTTTCGTGCAGGATGACGCGAATGGCTGTGGTGTCCGCCTCCGGGCTCAAAACCACGTTTCTGTAGAGCGGGCTGGTGGTGAGCTCTTGGCGGGCCTTTTCAAGATCGACGTCGGGTGATTCGAGCGTGCGATAGTTGGTGGCGATGTCCGACAAGCGCCCCGGTTTGTTGTTCACCAGTGGCACATCGAGCACGGTCACCACGGATGAGACCTCAGGCAGTGACTTCAATGCGGTGCGCAGCTCGGCGATCAATGCGCGGCCTTCCTGCGAGAACACCCCGGCGTCGGGGCTCACGGTCACAAAAAGAAAATCTCGCGCGCTATAGCGAAGTGCCAAGTCCCGATAGCGCTTCATGTCCGGATCGTTATCGAGTAGCAGCGAGTCTGCCGATGCGTCGAGCCGGAAGTGCTGCAGGCCCGAGCCGGCCAGCACCAGTAGCACGCACATCAGGAACAGGGTGAGGCGCGGGCGCCCAATCACGAGACGATCGAATCTATCGGCGAACATGGCAGCTCTGGCATTCCGGGGTAACTGGTGGGATTCGGACCTGGCGGCGTCGCAAAGGCGGCAGGTCGCGGATCTGTGTCGGGATGATAGCCGCTTGGGCTGTCCGTCACTATCAGCGACGGGACGAACGGGACAGGGACGGGACGAACGGGATTGCGTGATGCTTTGCCAGTGTGCAGCGGTGGGGCAGAATGGCGCGATGACCGACTCTCTTCCCGAAGGCGCACGCGCGTTTCTGCTGGAGCTTGCGCCGCGGGCTGCTGCAATCGCGCTGCCGTACTTTCGGCATCCCTTACGGGTGGAGGACAAGGGAACCACGCATTTCGACCCCGTCACAGCGGCTGATAGGGAAGTTGAAGCGCTCCTGCGTGAGGCCATCTCCGTGCGGTTTCCCGATCACGCCATCATGGGTGAGGAATTCGGCAACAAAGCCGGCAACGGGGACTGGCAGTGGGTCATCGATCCCATCGATGGCACGCGCGCATTCATTTCCGGCATTCCGACCTGGGCTACGCTGATTGGCCTGTGCGCCGGGGATACACCGGTGCTGGGTCTGATGTCGCAGCCCTTTACGGGCGAGGTGTTCGTCGGCTGCTCGGCCGGGAGCGAGTGGAGGCAGGGGGACGAATGCCGAGCGCTCGCCACCCGGGCCACCGCGACGCTGGGCGAAGCCAGCCTGTTCGCGACCACGCCGGACATGTTCAGCCGACCCCTCGAATGGGAGGCGTTTGAACGGGTTTCAGCGCGCGTCCGGCTCACCCGTTTCGGCGCGGATGCCTACGCCTACTGCATGCTGGCCGCCGGACAGATCGACCTCGTGATCGAAGCCGGCCTCGGCTTCTACGACATTGCGGCGCTGGTTCCCATCATCGAGGGGGCAGGCGGCGTGGTGACCGACTGGACCGGCGCGCCCGTAAGACAAGGCGGCCGAGTGATTGCGGCAGCTAATCCTGTCCTGCACGCGAGCGCGCTTGCGCTACTCAATGGTTGAAGGAAACAGCATGGCGGGAGCGATATGAGGAACCTACCCTTACCCAAGGCCGCGGTGACCGCCGCGGTTTTCATCTGCGGCCTGGCTTCGGCGGCAGCCGAGACACGCTATCAGGCCATTCCTATCAACGCCGGTGCCGATTTCGGGACCGAAAAGGCGCTTGTCCTCGACACGGTTGAGGGGCATCTATGGATCTGGACGGAAAGCCCCGCCACCGATACCCAAGCCGGCGGACGCTATGTCATTTATCAGGGCCAGCTTTTTCCGGGGCGTGAGGTGGGTGACGTGGTGCTGAAGCAGGAGTGGAAGATGCCCGATCCGGATCCCGCGTCGCCCGGTACCAAGCACTGATGACCGTGGCCGTAAACGCCTTGCTCCGGCTGGCAGGACTGCGGGCTGTCGTCACCGGCGGCAGCACCGGTATCGGTCGTGCGGTTGCGCTCGCCTTGGCCCGCGAGGGGGCCCAGGTTGTGGTGAACTACCGGCGTTCCGCAGCAGCTGCAGCAGCCACCTCGACGGACATCCGTGAGCGGGGCGGCGAGGCGTTTGCGGTGCAGGCGGATGTTTCACGCATGGAAGATCTGCCACGGCTGGTCGAAGAATCGAGGCGCCTGCTGGGCGGAATCGATATCTGGGTGAACATGGCGGGGGCAGACATCCTGACCGGTGAAGGGGCGCGTCTTCCAGACCACGAGAAGCTCGAGGCGTTGCTTGATACCGACCTCAAGGGCACGATTCTCGCCAGCTGGGCTGTGGCTGAGGAACTGGCCGCGGGCGGCGGCGTTCTGATCAACACTTCCTGGGACCAGGCGCTGCGGGGGATGGGCGGTCGCAACCCCGAGATGTTTGCGGCGGTGAAGGCCGGGGTCACCGGTTTCACGCGTGCGCTGGCGCGTTCGCTTGCCCCGAGGGTCCGGGTCAACGAGGTTGCCCCGGGCTGGATTGAAACGGCGTTCGCCGCAAACGACATGCATCCGGAGTACCGGAATGCGGTGGTTGCTGCGACCCCCCTGCAACGGATGGGACAACCGATGGACGTGGCCGAAGCCGTGGTGTTCCTGGCAAGCCCGGCCGCCGCCTTCATCACAGGCCAGACCTTGAATGTGAACGGCGGGCTGGTCAGCTGATCCGCCAGCCTCCGGCGAATCCGTTGGTCTCGTAGCGAGACTCCCCGACGCGCAGACCAGCGGCGTCGAACCGGCGTTCCAGAAACACTATCCGCCCATCGTTGCCGCGCATGACCAGCGAGGAGCAGCGCGTTCCGTAACCGCCGCCTTGGACGAATATCGTATCCTCCAGCAGGCGTTGACCCGCAGCGCCATCCGCTTCTGCCTCTTCCTCGCGCAGCAGTGCCAGCAGTGCATGTTCCAGTTGCGCGCCATCGAGGTGGCTGATTTCCCGGAATCCTTGGCGCAGGCGCGCAACCTTCGACCATTCGGGTTCGTCTAGTGCCGCATTGCTCACCCCGAAAATGCCGGGGCTCAGGGCTTGGGCTCCTCTTGGGGACCACCAGTGCAACGCATCTTGCGCCGAGAGCAGCAGGTTACAGCCGGCATAGGTCGACGCCCGAGCATCGAGGGTGCGCAGATAGTCGGAGATCTCCGGTGCATCAGGCGCAAGGAAATCGCGAACGAGGTGCCCCCGGGAATGACTCCGGGAACTCGCCCGTGCGCCGCGCAGGTTGGTCACCGCTGAAATTCGTCCTGATGGGTTCACTCCCAGCCAGGTCCCGCCTGCCTCGAGATCCCGTCCGGCAAGCAGACCCGGGACGTCGTCCCAAGGCGCGGCGGGAGCCGTTGGGCGGTGATGGAATTCGTCGCGGTTGGCCGCGATGATGAGGTTCCACCGCGCATGCTGGTGGTGGACAACCAGAAGGACGCACATGGCATGAAACCGGATTTACCGGGCTCAGTCGTGCAGCAATGAATGGATGCGCCGGTCGCCAAGCACGCGGCGGCCCCCGAGAAAATCAAGTTCGACGACGAAGCCTAATCCGACAAGCTTCGCCCCCGTCCGCTCCACTAACGCGATACTGGCCGCCGCGGTGCCACCGGTGGCCAGAAGATCATCGATGAGCAGCACGCGATCGCGCGCTCCCATGGCGTCGGTGTGCATCTCCAGCGTGGCTTCTCCATATTCGAGCGAGTAGCTCACCCGGTGTGTTTCCCAAGGCAGCTTCCCAGCCTTGCGCAAGGGGATGAAGCCCGCACCCAGTCGATGGGCAACCAGGCTCCCGAAGATAAATCCCCGGGCCTCCATTCCCGCAACCAGCGTAATGCCCTCTCCGCGGAAAGGTTCGGCCAACGCCTCGACCAGCGACTGCAACAAGGGGCCGTCGGCCAGCACCGGGGTCAGGTCCTTGAACAGGATGCCAGGCTTGGGCCAGTCCGGAACGAGGCGTATCTGGCTACGCAGGCGCGCGGCAAAAGACTGCTCAGGCGAGGGTATGGCCATGCGAAAAATCCTTCGGGAAGCCGGAAGCCTGAGACCCGGCGGTCTCAGACCGTCCGATAAAGTACGATTTCCTGCCCCGGCTGGAGAACCGGGTCGGGTTGCAGGTTATTCCACGCGAGGAGGTCTCGAATGGTCACCTTGAACTTGTGGGCGATGGTCCACAACGAGTCCCCTTCCTTGACCCGGTAGCGAATTGCTTTGCCGGGGCTTTCGGGGGTAACGGTAGCTACTTTCGACCGAGATTTTGCGTTGGCGGTCTGTCTGACCTTAAGCACCTGACCGAGGTCCAGTTGGGTGTCCCGGTTGATATGGTTCAAGACGAGCAAAGCGTCCACCGACGTATCAAAGCGACGGGCTATCAACCAAAGCGAATCGCCCGACTGCACGGTATAGGTGGCGCCGTCTGCGTTGAGTGTGCCCTTCCGCAATGCGCGGGTCGCAAGCGCCTGGCCCGCGGGGACGGGGCTAGCCGGCATCTGCTCCGCCACACTCATTGCGACGGATTCGAGTCGAGCGGGCACGAGGATCTGCTGGCCGGCGGTGGGGCCGGTGTGCCAGCCACGGATTCCTGGGTTCAGGCGTTTGAAGAGCCCCTCTTCGATACCCGACCGGCGGGCAAACTCGCGCAAATCGGTTGGGTGATCCAGCGTCACCCGTGCGAAGTAGGGTTCGTTCGCGGTCTCTGGAAGGTCGAGCCCATGGGCCTCAGGCTCTCGATAAATCTCACTTAGGGCTACGACCCGCGCGATGAGCGCATGCGTTTCCCCGCGCAGCGGAAGATGCCAGACATCGGTCGGCCGACCCGCCCGACGGTTGCGCGCGATGGCCCGTTCAACATTGCCCCAGCCCGCGTTGTAGGCCGCGATCGCAAGCAGCCAGTCGCCGTCGAAGCGGCGGGAGAGGGTGCCCAGATAATCAAGCGCAGCGGTGGTCGAGGCAGTGATGTCCAGCCGTTCGTCCACCCACCCGGAGCGCGACAATCCAAAGCGGCGACCGGTCCCGCCCATGAACTGCCACAGCCCCGCCGCGCCGTGACGGGAGATGACCGTGGGTTCATAGCCACTCTCGACGATGGGGAGCAGCGCGAGGTCGGCCGGAAAGCCGCGAGCCTCTATTTCGTCCATGACGAAATAGAGATAGGGCGTCGCCCGTGCGGAGGCTTCGTCAAGCAGGGAGCCCTGCTCGCGGTACCAGGACAGTTGCTTGCGGACCTGCGGCAGACGATCGCCTTCGAAGATGAGTTTGCCGGCCAGAGACTGCCAAACCGAAATTGGCGCCGTGGCCGATTCTGCGGGTGACCGACTGGGATCCTTGGCAGCGGCAGCTTCCGCGCGGTGCGCGGCGTCTGCGGCTGGCGGCGCCGAGGGGGTCTCCCTGGTAGCGGGCGAGGGGCTCGCGCCGGGCTTCAAGTACTGCCAGGAGCAACCCGCGACCAAGGCCGTGGCGACCAGTGCAAGACTGGCGCTCAGGTGTCTGATTCGAGCGTGCATGGCCGTATGCTAGAGGCCTGTGTTCCGCACCGTCAACCCAAAACGCAGGCGGGTTGCATTTTACGACGCACACGCGTAGGCACCGAAGCCTCTTCCTTCGACCGCCGCGCCCACGAGTTCAGACGATTTCGGTGAAGCGCTGACAAGCGTCTGATAGATTTGCAAACACCTCCCCGATGCTCTGGAAAACCGGTTCTGTGAAGCGCTTATTCATTCGCTCCGATGCACTCGCGGTGCCACCCGTTGGACTGCAAGAACTGCGGGACTGGTATGCAGACGAGACCGCCGCTGCCCTCGGTGATGCGGCCTGGCAGATCGCAGAGTCAGTGCTTCCGGATCTCTTCGGTTATCACCTGCTACAGGTCGGTGCGCCATTCGAAGGGCCGCGCAGTTTGCTTGAGCTGAGTCGCGTGTCGCACCGGGCCTTGCTAGAAACCGACCCGGGTGTCGCAGGTCGGGGCGCAATCATCGTTCGGCCAGATGCGCTACCCATTCAAAGCAACGCGGTCGATGTGCTGGTGCTCCCCCATACCCTCGAGTTTTGCGCCAATCCCGCCGGTATCCTGCGCGAGGCCGAGCGAGTCCTGGTCGGTGAAGGACGGCTCCTCATTCTTGGCTTCAATCCCTGGAGTGCGATGGGTCTGGGCCGGGTGGCATTGGGATGGCGCAAGAAAGCCCCGTGGGCCGGTCACTTCCTCTCTGCAGGGCGAGTCGCCGACTGGTTGGGTGTCCTCGGCTTCGTGGTCGAGCGCGTCCTCAGACGCTCCTTCCTGCCTCCGATCGCCCCCGGGATCTGGCGCCGCCGGTTGTCGCCGGTGGATCGCCTCGGCAGCCGTATTTTCCCGGCGGTTGGCAACCTGTACGGCATCCTTGCTTGCAAACGAGTGGTCGTGGCGCGACCTGCCCGCTTGGTCCTGCGGCGCGATCGCAGGCGGGCGGCGATTCGCGTGCCGGAGCCCTCAGGGCGAGGGCTACCCAGCGTCCACGACCACCCTCCAGTTCGGCAAGCCCTCCCATGAGCCGCGTGATCGCCTATACCGATGGGGCCTGTCGCGGTAATCCTGGGCCGGGTGGCTGGGGTGCCTTGCTGCGCTTCGGCGGTCAGGAACGGACGCTGTCCGGTGCGGAACCCATGACCACCAACAACCGAATGGAATTGATGGCGGCGATTTGTGCATTGGAGGCCCTGACGCGGCCCGTCGGCGTTGATGTCTTCACCGACTCTCAATATGTACAGAAGGGCATTACCGAGTGGCTGCCGGGATGGATAGCGCGTGGCTGGCGCACGGCCAGCAAGGCCCCGGTCAAGAATGCAGACCTGTGGCAGCGGCTGCAGGCGGCGTGTGTGCCTCACGATGTTCGCTGGCACTGGGTCAAAGGGCATGCAGGTATTGCGGACAACGAAACAGTAGACCGGCTGGCCAATGCCGCCATTGACACCCTGCTCACCGGAAGGTCGGGCGGGGCCTGAAGCAGGAGCAAACGTGCGCCAGATAGTGTTGGATACGGAAACAACGGGACTCTCATCAGACGAGGGGCACCGCATCATCGAAATTGGCTGCCTTGAGATCAGCAATCGGAGACTGTCCGGCGCCCATTTTCACCGCTACCTGAATCCCGAACGCGAGGTGGATCCGGGGGCAGCGGCGGTGCATGGGCTCACATTAGACAAGCTGCGCGACTACCCCCGTTTTCAGGATGTGGCGCTCGAGTTTCTGGAATTCGTGCGCGGTTCGGAGGTCATCATCCACAACGCCGCGTTCGACGTTGGGTTCCTCAATCACGAGCTTGCCCGCCTCGGCGAGGCCTGGGGCCGGCTCGAGGATTATTGCCAGGTCTTCGACACCCTGAGGCTGGCCCGCGACCTCCACCCCGGTCAGCGCAACAGTCTGGACGCACTGTGCAAGCGCTACGAAGTGGACAATGCGCACCGCGAACTGCACGGGGCACTGCTCGACGCGGAACTGCTGGCCGATGTCTACCTGGCGATGACGGGTGGGCAGAGTGCCCTGGGGCTCGAGGCCAAAGCCAATGAGCACCAGAGTACTGGCAACGACTCGATGAGCGCGGATTTTGCGGGCCGGCGGCCCCGGGTCCTGCGCGCGGGGGCGGAGGCCCTCGCCGCGCACGCCCGGCGATTGGCCGCCATTGACAAAGTCAGCGGCGGGAAGCTGGTCTGGCGAAACGGCGCCTGAGACTGGCGCCGCCTGCTTCGAGCGGTAGGATGGTGCCCGGAGCCTTGCTCAGGCCTCGGCTATCATCTTCTGGAGCTCGCCGCGCTGGTAGAGGTCCAGCACGATGTCACATCCACCGACCAGTTCGCCTTTGATGAACACCTGGGGGAACGTCGGCCATTGCGAGAATTGGGGCAGGTGCTGGCGAAACTCCGGCTGGGCCAAGATATCCACCGCATGAAACTGCGCCCCGCAGGCCTGCAGGGCCTGGGAGGTCCGCATCGAGAAACCGCACTGGGGAAATTGCGGTGTTCCCTTCATGAAGAGCACGATGGGATGTTCGTCGAGCAACGATTGGATTTTCTGGTTGATGTCCACGCGAGACCTCCGGAAGGTGGGCTTGATTCGGATATGTGAAGTGTAGGTGACCCGCTCGGGCGAAAAAACTCGCTGATGAGAGGGATATCGCAATCGGCGGGGCGCTTGACCCTGTCTGGGGGCTCCAACACAATGCGGCTCTTGATGAATTAACCGATGCGGGCCTGTGGATCCGCGCCAACCCTCGAGGAAAATCCGATCATGAATCCGCTCGATAGTCTTGGAGGAACCGTTGCCGCCGGTTTTGTGCTGGCAATCGTACTCTCTTACGTGGCCAAAGCCCTGGCAGGGGTGTGAGCCCCAGTTCTCAGACAGCGCTTCTGGTGCGCGCTCTGACAGATTCCTTCAGGAGGCGAGATGATTGACATTGATTTTCTGGTTCGCTGGCTACACATCGTCGTAGGCGTGATGTGGATCGGCCTGCTCTACTTCTTCAACTTCGTGCAGGTGCCGGCGCTCGCGCAGGCGAATGCGGAAGCCGGCAGCGGGGGCCCTGGCCCAGCCGCTATCACCAAATACGTCGCCCCCCGGGCGCTGTTCTGGTTTCGCTATGCAGCGCTCGTGACCTGGCTCACCGGGGCCTACTATCTGCAGGCGGCGCCCAACTATTCGCTGCACGGCGTGTTCACCCTCGGGCTGATGGGCGATACCGTCAACTTCCAGCATACCCTCATGGGCTTCGGTGCCTGGCTCGGTACGATCATGCTGATCAACGTCTGGATGCTGATCTGGCCAAACCAGAAGCGGGTGCTTGGAATCGTTCAAGCCACCGATGCCGAGAAAGCCAAGGCACGCCGAGTTGCTTTCCTGGCCTCGCGCACGAATACGATGCTGTCCATCCCGATGCTCATGTTCATGCAGGCCTCCAACCACAAGTTGCCCTTCTTCATGTAGAAATTCCGGCACGACAGTGCAGGACGGAGCCCGGCCCAAGGCCGGGTTCTCGTTTTCTGGACAGGCCTCTCCACTTCATCATGCAGCCCTGCTTAACCTCACTACGACATCCGCACCGTTGGCAATCGGGCCAAGGGGGTAGGGGTGCGCCGTCAATCCGGAATCGCGGGTAGGGATCATGGCGGTCCGGCACTTCCTGAGCCTGTTCGATCTTTCGCCCGCGGAGGCGCGTGCGGTGCTCGCGCGAGCGGCGGAGTTGAAACGCCTGCGAGCCGCGGGTGAGAGGCAGCAAACGCTCGCGCGCCGGGTGTTGGCCATGATTTTCGAAAAATCGTCCACTCGGACTCGGGTGTCCTTCGAAACAGCGATGATTGAAGCCGGCGGAGGCGCCATCTTCCTGTCACCGGCCGACACCCAGCTCGGCAGAGGTGAGCCGGTCGAGGATACGGCGCGTGTTCTGTCCGAGATGTGTGATGCGGTAACTGCGCGGACCTTTTCGCACCGCACCGTCGAGGCGCTTGCCAAGGTGGCCCGAATTCCCGTTATCAACGCGTTGACCGATCGCCTTCACCCCTGCCAGGTGCTGGCGGATTTGCAGACCTTTTTCGAGCATCGCGGCGACATTCAGGGCCGGAAGGTCGCCTGGGTGGGTGACGGCAATAACATGTGCAACACCTATATCGAAGCCGCGCAAATTTTTGGGTTTGAGCTCTCCGCTGCCTGTCCACGCGGATTCGAGCCCAAGGTTGCCGACTATGTGCGTCAGCCGGCCAGCATCACGCTCACAACCGATCCCGCTGAGGCCGTTCGGAATGCCGATCTCGTGGTGACCGATGTCTGGATCAGCATGGGTCAAGAATCCGAGGCCGCTGCCAGACGTGAGACGTTCGCCGGCTATCAGGTGGATGAGGCCCTCATGGCGCGCGCCCGACCTGATGCTCTGTTCATGCATTGCCTGCCCGCGCACCGCGGGGAGGAAGTCTCGGCTGCGGTGCTCGATCATCCCGCGAGCGTGGTCTGGGACGAGGCGGGGAATCGCCTGCACGCCCAGAAAGCGCTACTCGAGTTCCTCATCAACGGATGAAATGCGCATCCTCCTGAGCAATGACGATGGCTACGCGGCGCCAGGGTTGTGCGCTGTTCGTCACGTACTTGCGCAATTCGGCACCGTGACCGTGATGGCGCCAGAGCGCAATCGCAGCGGCGCGAGCAACTCTCTGACCCTCGACCGACCGCTCCGGTTACAGACCATATCTCCATCGGTCTATGCCATTGACGGGACGCCCGCCGATTGTGTGAACCTCGCACTCACCGGTGCGCTCGCCGAGGGGCGACCGGATCTTGTGGTATCCGGCATCAATACCGGGGAAAACCTTGGGGAGGATGTTCTCTACTCGGGCACCGTGGCGGCAGCCATGGAGGGTGCTCTGCACGGCTTGCCTGCCATCGCAGTCTCGCTGGCCGGGGCGGACGACACGACCGATTTCACTACTGCGGCCGCGAGTTTCGCCCGACTCCTACAGCGTCTGCTTGCGGGTGGACTTGCGCCCGGCAGCCTGCTCAACGTCAACCTCCCGTTCTCTTGCCGGAATGCGGATTTTGAGGTGACCCGTCTCGGACGCAGGCATCGCGACAGTATGCTC
>JBIKOF010000326.1:0-3330 GCA_044358205.1 Gammaproteobacteria bacterium
AGGGGCCTAAGGTGTAGTTATAGGGGCGCAGCGCCTCATCGCGAAAACCGTGCGCAGCCTTAAGCCACTGCCACCAGCTGAACTGTGCGGCTTTCGCTATCCAGGCAACCGGCGCGTCCTTCATGCGCGCAAAGTCCTCGTAGCCGCTGCCGGGATGGGCGAAGAGGGCCTGAGGGTCTTTCTGAAACATCGCTGCAACCGCCACTTCGGGCAGGCCATTCTTCACGGCATCAAAATTGTGGAGCAGATTGCCGGTCATCAGGAAATCCACCCGCCCGGCAGGCAAGAGCGCGGCGGTATTGATCTGCGGCCCGCCCTGAATGAGGCTCACGTCCAGCCCGTAGCGGGCGTAGGTGCCGTCGACCAGCGCCTGATAGAACCCGCCGTGTGCAGCCTGCGCGCGCCAGTCCGTCGCGAAGACAACTTTTTCGGCCGCGCAGGTGGTGGCGGCGAACAGGCAAACGATCAGGCAAATCAGGATCCGGCGCATGGTCATTCCTTATCGAAAATAAAAGCCTACGCCCAGGGCGGCAGGCGTGTGCGTGGTGCCGAGCGCGCTCGCCGCTTCAATTTCGCGCGACTTCGCCACCCCAGCGCCGGAGCGTCACCCGGCTCAGCAGGTTGAAGCCCGCAAAAATAAGCACGCCCGTCAGCACCAGCAGCATCAGTGCGGCAAACATCTTCGGGGTTTCGCTGCGGAAGCTTGCTTCCAGAATGCGCGAGGCAAGACCTGTCTCACGACCGGCAACGCCTGCCACCATCTCTGCTGTAACCGCGCCGATGAGGCACAGGCCTCCCGAAATTCGCACACCCGCAAGAAAGAATGGCAGGGCACCCGGTACCAGCAGCCAGCGCAGGCGCTGCCAGCGGCTTGCGCCGTAGAGCGTGAACAGGTCACGCAAATTTGGGTCGACCGCGCGCAGGCCGGTAAGCGTGTTCGAAAGTATCGGAAAGAACGCGACCACCCAGGCACACAGCAGCAGGGCCGCGGTGGTGCTGTCTACGTAAATCAAAATGAGTGGTGCGATGGCAACGAGCGGGGTGACCTGTAGCACCACCGCGAGTGGGAAGAACGCGCGCTCCAAGCGCGGGGATAGGGCAAACACGGCGGCCAGTAACACGCCACCGGCGCAGGCGAGGCCGAGCGCGCCGAAGGTTATCCTGAGCGTAAACCACCAGCTGGCCGCGAGGGAGCCGAAGTTCTGCCAAAGGGTCGTGGCAATCAGGCTGGGCGCAGGCAGGGTATAAGGCGGAATCTCAGCCAGTCGAACGAGAGCTTCCCAGCCTGCAAATAGCCCCAAAAATGTCAGCGCGGGCAACAGACGGTTCATCAGGCGAGGTCCGCCTGAGCGGCTTCCAGCGCGTCCGACAGAAACCGGCATGCGTCGTGAAAGACCTCCGAATTCCGATGCGCCGCGCCGCGCGGCTGGGGAGTTTCCAGCTTCAGTTCCGCGAGCACTCGGCCGGGGCGAGCACCCATCACCAGCACGCGGTCGGCCAGGAACACGGCCTCCTGCACGCTGTGTGTCACAAACATCACGCTTAGCTGGCGCGCCTGCCACCACGCGATCAAATCCTGGTTGAGACGCGCGCGGGTAATCTCATCCAGTGCCGCGAAGGGTTCATCCATCAACAGCACTTCGGGCTCGGTGACGAGCGCGCGGGCGATGGACGCCCGCATGCGCATTCCCCCCGACAGCGTTGCGGGCGGATGCTCTGCAAAATCCTTAAGGCCAACAGCCGCAAGCATGGCCTCCACCTGCGGTCGTACTTCTCGCCGGGAGTGCCCAGCCAGACGGAGCGGCAGGGCGACGTTGTCGAACACACTCGCCCAGGGCATGAGCGTCGGATCCTGAAACACGAATGCCGTGCCCCGGGCAGAGGCCGCTGTCGAGCGCTGCACGACGCCGGTGGAGGGCGTATCAAGTCCGGCCACTATCCGCAAAACCGTGCTCTTGCCGCAGCCCGACGAACCCAGCAGGGCTACAAACTCCCCTGCCGCCAGTTCCAGGGAAAAATCCGCGAGCGCGAGCACGCCGTTCGCAAAGCGCTTGCCGACTCCCCGTAACGACACATCGCCTGTACTCATGCCCCATCATAGCCCGAGCCCGCCATCGGTAGCCTCCCTCCCGTTCGTGCGCTAGATTGCCGGCGGCGCGGAATTCCATTCCGGAAGCACCGCTCGTATCTCTATCGGGGGCAAGAGCATCTTGAACAAGTCCGCGCTGTCGTACTCGCGTGCCACGCACGCACTTTTCGCGCTTTCCATTCTTGGTTCGATGGTCGCCTGCGGCAAAAAGCCACCCCAGATGCCGGATCCCGGACCGGTCCGGGTGGAGGTCATCACCGTGCGGGAGACTGAATCCCGCCAGACCTCGGACCGTGTAGGTGAGGTCCGCTCACTCACCGAGGTGCAGTTGCGGCCGCGTATCAATGCCATAGTGCTCGAGCAACACTTTCAGGACGGCGCGCGCGTCAACAAAGGCGATCTGCTCTTCACGCTGGACGCCCGCGAATACCGCGCACAGGCGGCGAGCGCTGCGGCACGAGTGGCCTCCGCCGAGGCCAATCTGGCCCGGGCCAAGCAGGACGTTGCGCGCTACGCCCCGCTGCTTGCGGATGAGGCCATTAGCCAGCAGGTATATGACAACGCGGTAACCGCCGAACGCCAGGCTGAGGCCGAGGTGGCCGCGCAACTAGCGGGTCTTGCCGAGACCCGTCTTGGGGTGGAGTACGCCAAAGTTCAGGCGCCCATTGCCGGTCGTATCGGGGCCGCAAAGGCTTTTCCGGGCGATTTTGTCGCGGCGGGCCAGACTGTGCTTGCCACCCTCTCGAACGATGACCCGGCCTACGTCAGCTTCTCTATAAGTGAGAGCACGCTGCTCGCGGTTGAGAAAAAATTTCGGGGCCTCGAAGTGCCGGACACGCATCCTCTGCGAAGGGTGAAACTGGTGCTCGCCGATGGCACCGTGTACCCGCACGAGGGCATCATCAATTTCATCGACCGCGCGCTCGACCCGACCACGGGCACATTCAGCCTGCGGGCACGCTTTCCCAATCCCGATTACCGTCTGATTCCGGGACTCTTCGCCAGGGTGCGGGTGAGCGGTGAACTCGACAAGGCGAGCATTCTGGTGCCCGACCGGGCAGTCCAGGAATTGCTTGGACGCTATTACGTGCTGGTGGTTGGCGCGGACGAGAAAATCGAACGCCGAACCGTGGTACCCGGCGAGCGCATCGGTAACCAGTGGCGTATCCGTGAGGGGCTCGCCACCGGCGACCGGGTAGTGGTGGAAGGTTTGCAAAAGGCCCGGGAGGGCGTAACCGTGC
>JBIKOF010000327.1:0-3321 GCA_044358205.1 Gammaproteobacteria bacterium
GTACACATCGGTGTTGCCGCGCCGCGCCACCCCGGCCGGTGGTAGCTTGAGAACATAGCGGCGCTGCTCGCCACGCGGTCCCTGCACGTCGAAAAGGAAAGTGAGGCCCGCATGGCCGTCGGATTCATGGATCCCGGCAAGCGACCAGTCGGCGCCGAGACGCTGAGCGACGAGTTGTGCGAGCGCGTCGCGAAGGGTAGCTGGAATCATGACGAACGGGTTCCTTCAATCGGTCGTGAAATTGCCCGGTGCATCGCGTCCCGCCTTGGCGTTCCCTGTCCAGTAGCGACGCGCCCAGATCCCTTGATATTTCTCGTCGCCGCGCGGCATGCGCCAGGTCTTCACCTCCGCCTCGGCCAGACTGACGGCGCAGAGTGCTCGGGGCTGATCGTCGGTGACATCGACATAGGCGTTGGCGTCCTCGGTGGTGAGATAACGCGCGGCGATGCGGCGATAGCGGTCGCGCCAGAGGTCATCCTGCCCAACCTCATGCACCACGCGGGCGCGTGCCTGCACGATGACCTTACGGTAGGGCACCTCGATTTCATCGATACACAGGGCGACGCGCGGGTCGCGTCGCAGATTGCCAAGCCACTCAGAATGCTGGCGCGGGGTGAACCACAGCTGGCCCTCCTCGAAGATGTACCAGATCGGACACACTGCCGGCCAGCCATCGCTGTCCAGCGTCGCGATGTCCATCAACAGGCCGGGTTCCTGCAGGAACTGGTGGAGTTCCGTGTCCGACAGTTTGGGCATGTGGGTTCCTTTCAACGGCTTGATCTGGTGACATGATAACTTCCCATGCCCAAACGGGTGGAGAAGGTTCGATGCCAGACCCCAGAATGATTGGATACCGCTCGCCCTCGTGCACCCTGGAAGTCGAACGCGGACGCCTGCGCCAGTTCGCGCACGCCATTGGTGAGACCCGTCCGGAATACCTCGACGAAGCGGTGGCGCGGGCCATCGGCTACCCAAGCCTGCCGGTGCCACCCACCTTCCTGTTCTGTTTGGAGATGGATCGGCCCAATCCCTACGGCTGGTTCGATGATTTGGGACTGCCGCTGCCGAAGGTGCTGCACGGCAGTCAGGCGTTTCGTTACCACCGCATGGCGTTCGCGGGCGAACACCTCACCTTTGATGCTGTGGTGAGTGATGTCTTCTCGAAGAAAGGCGGTCTGCTCGAATTTGTGGTTCAGGACAACACCATCACGGACGCCGCTGGCGCACCCGTTGCCGAATTCCGCCGAACGCTGGTGATTCGTCATGGCTGAAACCCCCTCATTGCCCCGTTACGCCGAGGTCCAGATCGGAGACGCACTCCCGCCTCTCGTCCTGCCGCCGCTCACCCGTCAGCAACTTGCCGTCTACTGCGGTGCTTCGGGGGATCACAACCCGGTCCATGTCGACATCGATTTTGCGCGACAGGCGGGCCTTGGTGATGTCATCGCCCATGGCATGCTGGTGATGGCCTGGATGGGCCGCTGTCTCACCCACTGGGTGCCACAGACTGCCGTGCGAAGTTTCGACACACGCTTCCTCGCTACCACCCGTATCGGGGACGCGATCACTTGCGAAGCCGAGGTAATCGGCAAGTCTCTGGAGGCCGGCGAACCCTGCGTGCGGGTGAAACTGACGGCGCGCGATCAGCGGGGCGAGATCAAGACCGAAGGAGAAGCCGTGGTCGCGCTGCCCTGAAGCAGGCCATCACCCGGACAGCAGACATCGCGCCACCGCCGGCTCGGGGTCGTGCTCGAGCAGGCGGGCATACGCCAGATAGCGGAACACGCTGCTCTCGGAGCGCGGCTCCAGCAGCAGCGGTAAAAGCCGCCCCGTCTGATGAGTGAGTGGCACATGCAGGCTGCCGGCAGGCAGCGTGCGTTTCAGCCGAACGGTCTCGCAAGTGTTCCAGGTGCCCTCCACCGGATCGAAGCCGGTGAAACGCTCCTCCTCCACCGCGAACTCGGTGTCCGCGGCCAGGATTTCAAAGGGGATGGCGTGGCGCGAGAAAAGATTTGCAAACACCGCATGGTGCGCGCGCACCACATACCCTGAGGGAATCGCCAACCAGTCTCTCGCCTCGATACACCGCCAGTCCTCGAATGTCATGGGCGCGGGCAGCCAGGTATCGCGATGGCGCAGGTTGATGATCACCTCAGGTGAATGCGGATGGCGCACGTAGCAACCATTCAGGGCGATGGTTTCGCCGGACGCGAGCCGCAGCGCCTCGGCGCGGGCGCGGGCGATGGCCAACCTAAGCTCGCGCACCACAGCCAGAAACACTTCCATGCAAGTAATCTGTCGCTGCGCCCGCACTTCGATATTGCGGAAACTGGGATACACCCCGGCCTTCGGCTCCATTGGGGTTTCGAGCAGCACCGTGAGACAGCCCCGTAGCGCCGCCTTATTGCGGAAATTTCGGGCTGTCAGAACACCATGCGTGATGGGCTGGCGGGTGGATGTGATCTCGCGGATGTAGCGCTGCACCCGCAGTCCGCGTGCACTGACGCCGGCGAACAAGGCCGGCAGCAGTGCGTGCTCGGCAAACTCACGCAGCGATTTGGCAACCGCCGGACTGTTACCAATGTCGAATTGCGCCTCGAAATCGGTGAGATAGCCTTCCCTGCCGAGGCTGTGCTGCTTGAGGCTCGCGGACTCATGCGCGTCAAGGATGACATCCGGCTGGTAGCGCAGCACCACGGCATCGAGTGCGGCGCTCTCCGGCTGAGAAAGCAGCACGAAATCGCGGTTCAGGTTGATGTCATTGCCGTTGCGACTGGAATCCCGTTCGCGCCCGTCAGGGTTGGCATTTGGAATGAGCAGAAAATCGAAGTCGTCGAGCAGGTCCTGCGCCTCGCCCAACAGCAGCGCGCGGGCGAGCATCAGCAACGCTTCGCCGCCGGCGGCTTCCGATGCCCCATGCTGGGAGCCTACCAGCAGGATTCTCAGGCGGCCCGGCCTGTCGCGCCGTGGGTTCGGCCGCTCGCAATAAAGACCTTGGAGGGGCCGACCCTCCGCCGAACGTCCGAGGTTCTCCACTCGGGCGTAAGGTCCTGCCGCTAGCGCCAGCGCGGTGAGGTAGTGCTCGATCTCGTGCGAGTTCGAATAGTGCTGGAACCGATGATGCTCGAGGGGCGTGTCGAGCACGATCAGGGCTGGCTGCGGGTCGCACCCTTGTAGGTGCGGTAGACAAAGAATTCTTCCTCGGGCTTCACGAGCGCGGCAAATTCCGGGTAACGGAAAATGCTGCTCGTCGAACGCGGCTCGAGTAACAGGGGAACCACGCGACCACCGAGCTGGGCGGTGTCGATGAGCAGACTCCCC
>JBIKOF010000328.1:0-3312 GCA_044358205.1 Gammaproteobacteria bacterium
CGGCATTCTGGGCGCCGTCATCATTGTCTGGCTGATGTTCTTGGGGGCTCGAAAGCGGGCCTATCAGCGAGGACCGGGCAGCCTCACGGGCTGGCTGTCCGCACACGTCTATCTGGGGCTCGCGCTCGTCCTCATCGCCTCCCTCCACACGGGACTCAAGTTCCACCACTTCGGCCTCGACATCCATACGGCGACCTACGTCGTCATGAATTTGGTGGTGGCGAGCGGGATCTGGGGCGTGGTGCTGTATCGCAGGGCCCCGGCACGAATGAGCCAGGCCCTCGACGGTCGTGGTCTGACCGAACTCCTGCAATTGCTCGATGACATTGACGTCGAATCGACCAGCCTGGCTGCGCGAGTGGGAGGGGAGGCCGAGGAACTGGTGCGGCGGAGTCTTGCAGCACCCGTGATAAGCGGCTGGGCGGGACGCTTCACGCGCCGTCACCCTGGCTGCCCATGCGCTGCGGCCGCGAGGCGTCTGGAACAGATGGGCCGGGAAGGCCGAGCGGAGATCACCGAACTCTACTTGCTGCAGGCCAGACGTCTGCACCAGCTGCAGCGACTGCGTGCCTATCTTCGCAACAAGGCGTGGACGCAGCTTTGGCTCTTGTTCCACGTGCCGCTCTCATTTGGCCTGCTCGCGCTTCTGTTCGGCCACATCATCGTCGTGTTTTTCTACTGGTAGGCCATGAGCGAGCGCATCAACCGTAAGCTCAGAGCCAGGGCGGATCGCCTCACGGCACCACCAGCCTCCCGGCGCTTGTGGTCATGGGTGATGTTATTCGCCTGTCTGGGCTTGTTCCTCATTCTCCCCGGGCTTGCGTCAATCAAACCAGCATTGCTCGCGAACTTGCCGGGCATTGCCGGGAATGAAGCAACTTTGGAACGGCGTCCCGACCCCGCGCGAACGCCGGATTTCGTGAAGAACACTCGGCCCGCTGCGTATCGCTTGGCCGAGCTCCAGGACTTCCACTACCCACCGCCGACTGCTGGTTTGATCGACAGGGTGTGGAATGGCGGACCGGTTTCCGCCGCACATAAGCCTTGGGCCAAGGACTGCAAGGTCTGCCACGCAGTCCCGTTCGTGCGTGCGCGGGATATCGAATGTCTCGGCTGCCACAAGCTTGTGCATGACCACGTGGATCGCACGCGCTTCTCTCATCCCCGGAATCAGCGGCGGTGTGCGGACTGTCACTGGGAGCACATGGGCATTTTTGGTGTCGCCGAACAGAACCTCCATGGCATGTCCGAGGATTGCGCGTCCTGTCACGCCGACATCAAGCGTGTGGCCTCGGAAACCCAGCTCGAGAACGTGCGGGATTTTGCCGATGCTCATCCGGATTTCCGCCTGCAGATTCGCAGCGGCGACACTCTGGAACGGGTGCGTCCCGACAAGGGCGTGCGTCTGGAAGAAGCCTCGGGTCTGAAGTTTCCGCACGACATCCACTTGTCGGACAAGGGCATCCGCAGTCCGACCGGCAAGGTGAAGATGGGGTGCGGAGACTGCCACCACCCAACACCTGACAAACTCGGGTTCGAACCGGTAACGATGGCGCGGGATTGCCAGAGCTGCCACGCGTTAAAGATCGAGCCATCGCTTTCCAATCGCGAAGTCCCGCACGGGGATGTGCACCGGGTACTCGACAGCCTGCGCGAGTTCTACCAGTTCGTCACCACTCGGGGTGTCGCGCCAAGTGACGGCAAGCCACTCACGCCCACGCTCGAATTCCGCCGCCCGGGCGCGTCGAAAGCGCCACGTCCGGTATTCGCGACGGCAACGGGTGATGCGCGTCAGCGCGCTGCGGCAAGTGCAGAAGAGCTTTTCGAGAAGACCTCATGCGTGATTTGCCATGACGTAACCCGTGTACCGGGCGCAGGTCCAGCGGGCACCACGGGTGCGGATCTGCCTCAATGGAAAATTGCCCCAATCGCGGCGCCCCACGACTACCTGCCCAAGGCCAATTTCTCTCACGATGCGCACGTCGCGTCGGATTGCACGACCTGTCACGCGGCGAAGACTTCGAAAAAAGTGGACGAAGTCCTGATCCCGGGAATCGATAACTGTCGCACCTGCCATGCCGGGAACATGCCTGTGCCAGATAAGGTGCCCTCCGATTGTGGGCTCTGCCACAGCTTCCACTGGGATGGGAAAGCCTCCGGTAAGGGCTGGAACGCTGACCTGCCGACGCTGCCGGAAGAAAACCCATGAGTCATCTGCTTCGGCTGCTGAGTCTGGTTTTCCTCTGCATGCTCGCGAGCCGTAGTCAGGCAGCCTGCATCGCCCGCGACGGCGTGGCGCGATTACATGTGGATGAAGTGAATTGCCTGGTCTCACAGGCGCTGGAAGTTGCAGGTCGTTATGGTGAGAACACGGTCACCGTGGCGGTCATCGACAGGATTGGCAACGTCCTTGGCCTGTATCAGAGAGGTGCCCCGAGTCCTCTGCTCATTCGCAGCGGCTTGCTCGAGGGCACACAAGGTCTGGACAACGTCACGCTCGATGCCAGCCTTCAAGGAGCCTCGCGCGCCGCAATCGCAAAAGCCATTACCGCGGCTTATTTTTCCTCCAACGACAATGCATTCAGCACACGCACGGCCGGATTCATCATCCAGAAGCACTTCCCCCCGGGCTTCCCGAATACACCCGGTGGGCCCTTGTTCGGGGTGCAATTCAGCCAGCTTGCGTGCGGTGATTTCGTGCAGAAGGGCGAAGCCGTAGGCACGGGGACCCGCGCCTCACCGCTTGGCGTGGCCGCCGACCCGGGCGGCTTCCCCCTCTACAAGAATCGCCAGCTCGTGGGCGCGATCGGTGTCGTGGCGGGCACGCGTTCGCTCTATGGAATTGACCTCGATCCGGATCCGTCGCGCCTCGATGACGACCTCGAGGAACGCATCGCACAGTCGGCCAGTGCGGGATTCACACCGAGCGACGAGATCCGGGGTGATCGCGTCACAGCAGGGGGTATCACCCTGCGCTACAGCGATTCGGATGGCGCGCTCATCTCCCCGGCGGCCATTCTTGGTTCCCAGCCATCAGGCGGCGCATGGGCCGCGTATCCCGGCTATTTTCCGGGGGGTGGTGCCCGCACAGGGCTGCGTTATGGCACACCGGCGTCTGGCTTCGAACCCGCAAGCGGACGCCTTGCCGGATTCTTCATCGTGCCCCGACGAGATCCTGTGACAGATCTTCCCACGCTGCCGCGTGCTTCGGTCTATCCGGCACCCGCGACCGTGGGGCCCGCTTCGCTGGGTCTCACGCGCGATGAGGTGGAGGAAATCCTGCTGCAAAGCCTTCGCGTGGCCCGCCGTACC
>JBIKOF010000329.1:0-3311 GCA_044358205.1 Gammaproteobacteria bacterium
TGAACTCGAGTTGGCTGGCTCCCGCGAATTCGCGCGCAAGCATGCCGATGTGTTGGTCTAGCGCCGGAATTCGCCCAAACGCGAGCGTAGCCGATTGCCCGGGGACGCGGTCCTCCCGCAGGGCCAAATAGGGAATGAAGCGCGACAATCTGGACGGCCTGAAAGGAAGCTCGGAAACAGACGCTTCTACCGCCCGTTTACTTTCTCCAGGATTGTTGCTGGTTCCCGGGAAGTCACGTTCCATTTCAAGCTCCGAAGTTACGTCAATCATCACAGCCACCTCCCAAGATAGGTCTCCGCCAGTGGTCCCAGACGCGAATCGAGGAAGGCTCTCAGTTCGCTACGCTGGTCGGCCGTCAGGACGCTCTGGTGAACGCGCAAGGCGTCAGGTGAGCCTTGGGTTTTTGAGCCCCCCCCCACTTTTTGATGGGTGTCATACCAGCGCACCGCGCTCGCACGGATCTCAGGAATGTTCTCGGGCCTGAGAGTGGACCCGAAACCCAGAAAATGAAGGACCTGCAGGAGCGTCGAATCCTCGCGAACCAGATCGTCGTAAGGGACAAGCAGCTTTTCGCCGCTGAAATTGGCGTAGCTCAGGAGGTTGTCACAGTACTCGTGCATCCGTTCGAGCTTGCAGTCATAGGCACGCGCAAGAATCTCGAAGGGGTCGCGCAGCAGGAGAATGAGCTTGCGATAAGGGGATTCGCCTTGCGAATTCCACACAGGGGCCCTCGCCCGCGAAATCTTCCGCGTATTCGCCCAATGACTGCGATGAAACGCCAGTGCGCCTGTGGTGAGGATATGGGCCTTCCCTGGTGTCCGTAGGCCTGTGACTTGCTCCACTGTGTGACGAATCAGGTTTACGCCGGAACGTTCCGTGGAGACGATTATCACCGCCGGATACGGCGCATACCCATTGCGGTGTGCTGGATCGGTTTCGCGCGTGTCGGAGAGGTCGACGACAGCTGCCGTCCGTGCACTGTCTCCATTGCCATTACGCTGACTAGATATCCAAGAACGTATCTGCTGCAACACTTGTCGTCTCCTACACGCATTTGCGCGTGTAAGAGGTAGCGACCAGGTTCGGGATGGCTTTAGGGGCAGGGTGCGCTGGGACCCACGGAAGCAGTGCGGCAGGGTTGGCAGAAAACCCCTGAATGGGTGTTTGGCCTACCGGCGCCGGGCCTCCCGCCCGGCACCGACGAAGCCTTTCCGCTCAGGGCGTGCGGCGAGGTAGACAAGCCGTGGCGCGGCCTCGGGCAGACAGTTCTCCATCCTGATTACGGGCCTCGAGTTCAAAATCAACGAGGCCGCGCGCGCCTTCCACGCGCTTCCCGGTAACACGTCCCTCGATGACGAGCAAATCGCCTTCAGGGTTATGTCGGCGGATCTCGGTATACAGATGCACCAGGTCCGCCTCGTCACCCATCCAGTTGGTGATGGCATGCGACATCCACGAGCAGCGCTCGGGGCCATAGTCGTAGGCACGAGGAGCCCCCACCTTACGCGCGAAGTCCTCGTCCCAGTGCACGCGCTCAGGACAGTCCGGAATGTTGTAACGATTGGGGATCCCCGTCGCAGGATGGCGGTCGACCATTTGCCACGCCATCTTGTGAGCGCGGATGTACAAGCCCCCCCAGCCCTGCACATACGCGATGAAGCCAGTGACGGTCATGGGGCCCTTTGCCATGCGTGGCAGCGGGGTCCCCACAGTGATGTCTTCGAACCAGCGTGGGGCCGAGCCTCTGATGGTTTCATCCCGGTAGAGTGCGCTATGGGCGGCAAGCTCTTCCTGGGTGTACACCCGGCCGCCAGCCCGATCGCGGGCGGTGTATTTGGTGCCCGCTTCGCGCGCGATGTCGCGATCGGTGCGAAAACACCAGCTGTCTGCACTGGCGAGCTGGTCGCCTGTCTCGTCATAAAAATCCACATGATAGATCTGCCGGATGGAACGGCCGGCGAAACGGGTGTCGACCTCGATGAGATCTTTCAGCCATGCCTCGGTCGAGATTTGCGCGTTACGTCGAATGGGTTTCATCCAGGTGAAATCGCAGCCTGCAAACATAGCGTGTACGCCCGGCAACCCTCCAACATAGCCACTGACGATACGGCTGCAGGCGAAGATGAAGGAGGGCGGCGCCACCACATCGCCAAAGCGTGTGCCTTTGGCATACTCGGGGTCGCACCACAGGGGGTTGTCGTCCCCGATGCCGTGTGCGTAATGCCTGATGTTGTCTCGGGTGGCCTCGTGGCACCAAGGCTCCAGCGTGTTCTCAATGCGCACACCGATGCGGCGGCGGAGGGCATCGACGGCGGCATCGGTGATGCCGGTGAATTCGCGATGGATGGAGGTGCTCATAGGGGATCCTGAGTCTGGGTGGCGAGGGCTTCATCCCGGAGGGCTTTGCGATTGATCTTGCCAGCCGGGGTCTTGGGCAGGCTGTCGACGAGGGTGACAGCCCGGGGGTACTCGTGGCGTGAAAGCCGCGATTTGAGGTAGTCCTTCACTTCGTCCTCGCCGAGGGTGTGGTCTGCCCGCAAAACGAGAAAGGCTTTGGCGATTTGGCCACGCACCGGGTCTGGAATCCCGATCACAGCGGCTTCGGCGATGGCAGGGTGCGAGAGCAGGCTGTTTTCAATTTCAACAGCGCTCATCGTCCAGCCTGCCGAGATGATCACGTCGTCCGCGCGCCCGGCATGGTGGAAGTATCCGTCTTCATCGACGCGGCCAAGGTCCTTCACGCGGAACCAGTGGCCCTGTCGACGAACGGCAATCTCGCCCAACACGCCAGGTGCGGTCGGTGTTCCTGCTTCATCGATCACCGCGACCTCATTGCCGGGCGCAGGCCGGCCCAGCGCGCCTCGCCGGATTTCATGGCCGCGCATGCCGGGGAAGTCGACGAGGATGACGCCCACTTCAGTGGTGCCGTACATGCTGCCGGGCGGGCTGCCGAACGTGTGGCGAACCCAGTCGAAGGTATCGTCATCCAGTGGCTCGCCGGTAAAGGTGCACTTTCGCAAACGCACTGGAAACTGGTCGCTCAGCCCGGAGTTGCGCAGCATCCGGTACACCGTGGCCGCCGCCGCAAGATTGTCAGTCCCCAGTTCCTGCATCGCCTCGAACATTCGTGCGGGCTGGAACTGGCCGGCGCAGGTGGCCGTGGGAATTCCTAGCGCGAGCGGCGAGAGCGTGCCATGCCACAGGCCATGTCCCCAGGCAGGGGAAGAAGGGCAGAAGTAGTGGTCCCCCGGACGCAGCCCGATCCCGTAGAGGGCGGCCACCATCACGGTCACCACAGAGCGATGGGTGT
>JBIKOF010000330.1:0-3290 GCA_044358205.1 Gammaproteobacteria bacterium
GCCCTGTTCTACGATACGAACGGCAGCGGCGCCGGCGCTGGTGTACAGTTCGCGACACTCTCCGGCGTGCCCGGGATTACCGCGGCCGACTTCGTGGTGACCTGAAGAAAGACCTCCTGCCGAACAGGACGCGGCGCGTCTCTCCGGAAAATCCTGTCACGTCAGCCGCAGCAACCCAACTGGGGCTGCTACAGGGGAATGGCGTCGCATATCATTGCCGGTGTGCGACAACCCCTCATCAGCATGTTTGCTCGTCCGTGAAACCGATATCGGTGGTCCCGCCGTGGCCGCGCGCCCAGAAAAATAACGCGCTGTTTGATCTGGTTGGCTTTAGGGAATGGAAGTCACTTGCGGCAGCACGCGGATTCGATTTGCAGACCCACGATCTCTGCCTCCCTGAACGCGCTGCGGCACTGTGGTGCGTTGATCTTTCGGAATCTGTCTTGCCACTGTGGGCGATTCGCAATGCCAGGCGCGCAGGCGCGCGACTGATTCTGCAAACTCTGGAATCTCCGATTGTGCGACCTCGCTCCTGGGTAAAGGACTCACACGGTTTTTTCGACCGGGTGATGACCTACGATTCTCGCCACTCGAGAGGCGAACCCTACCGCCATTACCGGATCCCTGTGGATCTTGAGGTTTCCGTGAACGGCCCCGCGTTTACAGCGCGACGCATAGCAGTGATGCTGAACACCAATTTGTCACTCGACCTTACGGAATTGCGCGCCGCACGGGTCGGGCTGGGACACCGTCATCGAAGCATTGACGCTCTGGAAACGCTCACCGCGCTGTTGCGTGCACACCGCTCCGAGCTTTACTCATGGCGGAGAAAACTCGCGCGCGCCGCCGAAAAATGTACGCCACCGGTGCTGGATGTTTACGGCCGCGGTTGGCGGGGCGAGCGCGCACCTGGCGATGCCACCGCCACACGCGACCGCGCTTACCTTTGCGCCACCGGCGCCGCTCAGGTCAACCTCCAGGGTCTGAGAGCCAACAGGGACTGGGCCCTGGAAAAGCGCGCATTGATCTCCGCCTATCGGTTCACCATTGCCACGGAGAACTACCGAGGCAATCTGGGCTACATATCCGAGAAAATCATCGATCCGCTACTCGCCGGCTGCGTGCCGGTTTACCTTGGGGACGAGAGAATCACCTCCATCGTCCCGGAATCCGCATTCGTAGACGTACGCCGGTTCCGAACGCTGCCTCGACTGCTGGCCTATCTGGAGAAGTGTCCAGAGGTTGAATGGCAACAGATGAGAGCCGCTGGGGCTGCATGGCTTCAGGCCGGTGGCGCACAGCCATTTTCCGGCGCATCCTTCGCTGCGGCTGCAACCCGCACGCTGGAGGAACTCCTGCCATGAATGAACTCACCCCGCACCGTTTAAAACAGCTGTACTGGGCGCTTCGTAAAGCGGTCCGCGATTGGCAGCGCATGAAAGCGCCTCAACCTGTGCCAGCGCAGCCGGTTCCGGAGCATCCGGCGACGAAGTACGCCTGCGATCTGGTTCTGGATGTCGGCGCGAACAGCGGCCAGTACGCAATGATGATCCGCCGGCAGGGTTACAGCGGGCGCATCCTGTCATTCGAGCCCTTGAGCAGCGCGCATCTCAAGCTGCAAGAGAAGTCCGATTCTGATCCGTTATGGGAAATTCACCCCCGCTGTGCATTGGGACGCGCTGCCGGGGAGGCCGAAATCAATATCGCGGGGAATTCCGTCAGCTCGTCCCTATTGCCCATGCTCACGCTGCATGCGGAGGCAGCACCGCAGTCGATTTACACCAGTCGCGAGACTACTCCGGTGATCACCCTCGATTCTGCCATCGAGGGTTATCTCGGCACCGCAAAGCGCGTCTATCTCAAGATGGATACTCAGGGTTATGAAGCCGAAGTTCTCAGTGGGCTGCAGCAGAAATTGCCATTGATACAGGCCATTGAGCTCGAACTTTCGCTGTCCCCGCTCTACGCAGGCCAAGCGTCGTGGCGAGATCTGACAGCGCAGATCGAGAGTGCTGGATTCGTGCTGATGGATATTCGCAAAGCATTTGCGGATCCGCGCACAGGACAGTTGTTACAGATGGACGGGCTGTTCGTTCGCCCGCCCTTCTGATCAATCCGCGTCGCCCATGCGCGACGCATCATCGCTTAAGGCGCGCCTCAGTTTTCGGCCGTGAACAGACTGAGGTCGACCCCCTCGCCCACCAGCAAATCCTTGCGCAACACGAACTTGGGTTTCACCAGCCACACCAGCAGCGGCAGCACCACCAAGGCCAGCACCATGTTGATGGCCATGATGACGATAAGCAGCAGGCCCATATCTGCCACAAACTTCAAATCCGACATGAAATACCAAGGCGCAATACCGATGACCATGATGGTGGCCGTAAACATGATGGCCTTGCCCGTGGTTCGGAGCGCCGCAGTGATGGCACGGCCCCAGTCTCCGTCATGCGCATGGTGCTCCTCGCAGATGCGTGACAGCAGATAGATTCCGTAATCGATCCCCACCCCCACGCCGATGGCCGCGACGATGAGCGAGTTCACGTCGAGTCCCACACCCAGGAGGTGCATGGCAGCCACCATCACCTCATTGGCGAGATTTACCGGAACCAGCAGCAGAAGACCTGCCACTAGCGAACGATAAGCATAGGACGCTGCGAGCAGGATGAGCAGGTTAAGGACCGCCATACACACCCAGTGATAGCGTTCGATGACGTGGTTGACCGCTTGCTGGAGCGCGATGGTGCCAGTACCCAGGCGCACGACGAAGTGCTCGTGATCCTCACCGACTTCCGCAATGGCACGCCGTGCGGAAGCCAGCGCGGCATCTACGGTTTCCTGTTTATTATCGGGATACCACAGGGAGACCGTGCCGTGATGCCAGCGAAAATCAACGAGATTGTTGAAGTTCTTGGCACTGGTGCCCATGGTCACCGCGAAGCCTGCGGCGCTCATGGCACTCTGGACGGGATCCAGCGGTAGCCAGTTGGGGCTTCCGCCGTTGAAAAGGCGATTCCCCTCGCCCATATAGTCGGCGAATGAAAGGGTCGCGCGCGGCGGCAGGGTGGGGTCGGATTCCAGCAATCGCTGCAACTCCAGCATGGTCTCGATAGTTTCGACCTTCTGGACTTCCAGTTCAGCGCTCTTGCGGTTCTTTGCTTCCAGCACGATTTCGAGCGTATTCACCCCGGGGAAGTGCCGGTTGATCTGACGTACCGCCGTGTTGAATTCCGAGTCCTCCCACAGCAGTCCTGAACCCTCGACCGGGTTTCCAATTTTGATTTGCGAGG
>JBIKOF010000331.1:0-3267 GCA_044358205.1 Gammaproteobacteria bacterium
AGGCGCGATCGTCGAAGCGGATCTCGAGCATGCGCTGCCCGCCGCCAAAGACATTCACGTCCGCAACCCCCGGCACCGCCAGCAGTTGCGGCACCAGCGTGGTATCTACCAAATCCCGCAGCGCCAGCAGGTCGCCATTGCGAGCCTGAATGCCGATGGTCCGCACCGTGGCGGACGACGAGGCAAAGGGCACGACCACCGGCGCCGAGACGCCGGCCGGCAGCTGCTCGCGCACCGTGGCAAGACGCTCGCTCACGAACTGCCGAATGCGCAAGCGCTCGCTGCCCTCGGTGAATACCGCCGTCACCACCGACAGCCCTTCGATGGATTCCGAGCGCACGTGATCAAGACCAAGCAAGCCTGCAAGTCCCTGCTCGACAGGGCGAGTGACCAGCGCTTCTACCTGCTCCGTCGTAAGCCCCGGGGCCTCCGTCTGCACGATCACGGCCTTAGGGGAAAACTCGGGAAAGATGTCCAGTCCGGTGGCGGCGAGCCGCCAGGCACCTGCCCCCAGGAGCGCGAGTGCGCAGGCGACAACGAGGCCCGGGAAACGAATGGAAAAGGCAACGATGGCGCTCAGCATACGGGCCGGCCAAACGCCTCAGTCGTCGTCTTCTTCGGGGATGGTGCCGCGCAGCTCTTCCGCGAGCAGCGCATGCGCGCCTGTGGTCACCAGCACCGCATCGGCGGGAAGTTTCTGGGGAGTGAACAGCCCCCCGTCTGGTAGTGCTTCGCCGTCGACGGCGAGCCGAAAGAATTCCTGGGCGGACGATGCCGCGGCCGGCGTGCCGACAAAAATCCAGCGCCGCCCCTGCGCCCACACCAGTGCGCTGGCCGGCAGGGCGTAGCCCCTGCGCGCCTTACCCTGCGGCAGCCACGCCGCCGGGCGCATACCGGGCAGGAATTGCGCATCGCGCACCACCGCCCACAGCGAGGTGCCTTGCCACCCTTGGGTTTGCGGGGCACGCCCCAGCACCCGCGCCCGGCGCGCGGGCATGGCTTCGCCCGCTCGGGTGAGCGTGATTCTGGTGGGCATGGGGCGCAGGTCTGCATCGGCCGGCAAACTGATGCGCAGCAGTGCCATGCGTCCGCTGGACAGCGCCTTGCCCTGCTCCGAATGCGAAAAAGCATCGAGGACCGGCTGTCCCCAGGTATGTGCGAGCCGGATGCGCAGTCCCTCGGCCCGGACGTCGAGCGCGGCGGCCTCTGCGGCACGCTCCGCAGCTGAAACCTCGGCGGCATGGATGGCGCTGGCATCCACGGCGGCACCGGCTGCACGCGCAGCGGCAAGCCGTTCCACTTGCGCGCGATGCGAGGCCGCCAGCGTGCCAAGCGCAACGCGCTCCGCCGTGAGCCCCGCAAGTTCGGCGCGCAGCGCGAGCAGTTCTGTTACGTCGACCACTTCGGCCATGCACTCGAGACTCGCCGCGCGGCGCGAGGCAGTGAGCGGCGCGAGCACCAAACCTAGCCGTGTGCGGGCGCGGGCATCGGTGACGAGCCTGGCCTCGCCCTCCTCGAAGCGGACACTGACCGCGCCCTCCGCAGGCGTTTTCTCGAGTGCGGTGGCGGCGCCAGCGTGCGCGCCAAGCGCGAACAGCACGGCCACCAGTGCCGCGCGCAGCGTGGGTGACCGGCCGCCAAGGCAGCCCTGCACCCGCGGCACTCAGTGCCCCTGCGCGCTGTCCTGGCGCGCCTTCATGGCCTGCTGCTGCTCAGGCGTGGCTTCGCGCTGAAATTTGTCGCGCCACTCGGGATAGGGCATGCCATAGACAAGTTCGCGGGCCGCCTCGTAGTCCAGCGCTACGCCGCGTGTTTCTGCTTCGGCGCGATACCACTTGGCGAGGCAGTTCCGGCAAAAACCGGCGAGCGTCATCAAGTCGATATTCTGCACCTCGGTGTGCTCGCGCAGGTGATCGCGCAGACGTCGGAAGGTGGCCGCTTCAAGTTCCAGTTGCTGCTGTTCGGGGGTCATGCAATTTCCTCTTAAATGAATGGCGTTTCAAAGCACCCGCTGACGCACGCAGGCGCGCGCGGTCATGCGCGACATGCGCATCGAAGCGGGGGCGTATTAGAGTCCATGTTGCTTCATGCGATAGCGCATGGTCATGCGCGTGATGCCTAGCTGACGCGCGGCTTCCGAGATATTGTTGCCCGTGCGTTCGAGCGCATGCTCGATGAGCAGGCGTTCAGCTGCTTCCAGGGTAAGCGAGTAGAGCGCGCTGTCCGGGCTGGCGGGCTGAGCCACGCTCGCCGCCGCAGGTGTCTGGGCCTGAAAAGGCAGGTGCTCGGGCGCCACCGCAGCGCCACCGGCCAGTAACACGGCGCGCTCCACTACGTGACGCAGCTCCCGCACATTGCCGGGCCAGGGATAGGTGTCGATGGCTGTACGTGCAGCCGGCGTGAGCGTGAACGCGGGAATGCCGTAGCGGCGCGCGAACTGCGCCCCGAGATGCTCGGCCAGGGCCACGGCATCGCCGCTGCGCTCGCGCAGCGGTGGAAGGTTCAGCGTCATCACGTTCAGGCGGTAGTACAAGTCTGCGCGCAGCTTGCCTTCGGCCACCATGCGCTCGACATCCCGATTGGTCGCTGCGATGAACCACGCTTCTGTGCGTCGTTCCTGGCTGCTGCCCACCCGGCGCAACGCGCGCCGCTCCAGCACCGCCAGCAGTCGGGTTTGGAGGTCGAGCGGCAGCTCGGCAATTTCGTCCAGAAACACCACTCCGTCTTCGGCCGCCTCGATGAGACCCGTGCGCTCGGCGATCGCGTTCGTGAATGCGCCCTTCACGTGGCCAAAGAGTTCGGATTCGATGAGCTCGCGCGGCAGCGCTGCGCAGTCCACGTGCACGAACGGTCGTCCCGCCCGGGGCGACTGCCGGTGCAGCAGGCGTGCCGTGAGATCCTTGCCCACCCCGGTTTCACCCAGGATAAGGACCGTTGGTGCAGGCCCTGGCAGGCCGAGCGCCGCGAGGCGGGAAATCTGGGTGCGCAGGGCGCGGGTGGCGGTCGAGTCGCCCAGCAGTTCGCCATCGTCGGTGCTAACCGATTCGCGCGCCCGAGAATATTCGAGCTGGCGCGACACCTGCTGATTGGCGAGTACCTTGCGCAGGTTCAGCAGCAACTCTTCGAGATCGATGGGCTTCTTCAGGTAATCCGCCGCGCCCAGCTTCATGGCACCCACGGCATCTTCCAGTTCCCCGTATGCGCTCATGGCAATCACGGGCACCGGCCGGGCGCCTTCCTGCACCCGTGCCGCTAGAAAATCGAGGC
>JBIKOF010000332.1:0-3264 GCA_044358205.1 Gammaproteobacteria bacterium
TGCGGGTGGCGCACGCAATACCGGTTCAAATCTGTGGCGCTTCGGTGACGTCACCGTCATCGATGGCTGGATGGTGAACGGCTCCGCCCGCCTGGTTGGCTGGTTCTCGGGCGTCGCCCGGCAGGTTCAGTCCGGACACCTCTATCACTACGCGTTCGCCATGATTCTCGGCCTGCTCGCCCTCTTGGGCGTGTTTGTCCATCACCTTTTCATCTGATGCCAGGCATCCTCGCAACCCCGGCCCATCGCTATGCAAACTGAACTGCCGTTGCTGAGTCTCTGTATCTGGCTGCCCATCGTGGGGGGCCTCTGGGTCATCTTCGCCGGCAGTCGCGGGTCCGACCGGGGCGCGCGACGCAACGCTCTGGCAGTGTCGCTCGTCACCTTTGCCCTTTCCCTTTTGCTTTATCGGGACTTCGACGCGAGCACTGCAGCCATGCAGTTCGTGGAGCGCCACGCCTGGATTCCCGCGTTCCGCATCTATTACCACCTCGGGATCGACGGCATTGCCTTGCCACTGATCCTGTTGACCACCTTCACGACGATTCTGGTGGTGCTGGCTGGCTGGGAAGTGATTGAAGACCGCGTCAACCAGTACATGGGCGCGTTCCTCATACTCGAAGGCTTCATGGTGGCGGTGTTCAGTGCGCTGGACGCAATCCTTTTTTACGTGTTCTGGGAAGCCATGCTGATCCCGATGTTTCTCATCATCGGCATCTGGGGTGGACCCAAGCGCGTGTACGCCACCATCAAGTTCTTCCTGTACACCTTCCTTGGGTCGGTGTTCATGCTGGTGGCACTGTTGTACCTGTATCGTCAGGCCGGGAGTTTCGCTCTCGCGGATCTGCATGAAGTGGTGCTCACGCTCACGGAGCAAAAGTGGATTTTCGTCGCCTTCCTGCTGGCCTTTGCGGTGAAGGTGCCGATGTGGCCGGTGCATACCTGGTTGCCGGACGCCCACGTTGAAGCGCCCACCGGAGGATCAGTCGTACTGGCAGCCATCATGCTCAAGATGGGCGGCTATGGTTTCCTGCGTTTCAGCCTGCCGATTGCTCCGGATGCGACCCAAGCCCTCGATGGGTTGATGATTACCCTGTCGCTCATCGCAGTGGTCTACATCGGCTTCGTGGCGCTCGTCCAGCAGGACATGAAAAAGCTCATCGCGTATTCGTCCATCTCGCACATGGGCTTCGTGACCCTCGGGTTCTTCATGATTTTCGACATCTACGCAGCCACCGGCCAATGGCACGACGCGGCCATGGGGGTCGAGGGCGCGATGGTGCAGATGATTTCCCACGGATTCATCTCCGGCGCGATGTTTCTCTGCGTGGGGGTCCTGTACGACCGCATGCACAGTCGCATGATCAACGACTACGGCGGTGTCGCCAACGTCATGCCACGCTTCGCCGCGTTTATGCTGTTGTTCAGCATGGCTAACGCAGGTTTGCCGGCCACCTCTGGTTTCGTCGGTGAGTTTCTGGTGATTCTGGCGGGCTTCAAGGCTGGCGTCTGGTACGCGTTTCTCGCCGCAACCACGCTTATCCTCGGGGCGGCCTATACCCTGTGGATGTATAAGCGTGTCGCGTTCGGAGAAATCCGTAACGCCCACGTGACGGAGCTCACAGACATCAATGGCCGCGAGACCCTGATTCTCGCCACGCTGGCGGTCGCTGTGCTGGCCCTGGGGCTCTATCCAGCGCCCTTGCTCGACATGATGCAGGTGAGCATCGATCACCTGTTGCAGCAGGTGGCGCAATCCAAAACCTCGATAGCCGTGCAGTGACCCCCATGACAGATCTTGCCTTGATCTTGCCGGAAGCCACCCTGCTGGCGCTGGCCTGCGCCGTTCTCCTGATCGACGCCTTCGTCGGCCGGCGCAATCCGGACGCCACCTTCTGGGCAGCGGTGGTGTCTTGTGTCGTGGTGCTGGCCCAGGTTGCGCGCTTCGTGCCGGAGAAGACGATTTTCGCTTACGCCGGCACGCTCCGTATCGATGTTCTGGGGGTCGTGCTCAAGACTTTCCTTGTGTCACTGGTTCTCCTGTCTTTCTTCTATGCGCGTGAGTACTTCTCGCGACGACAGGGCGAGATTCGGGGCGAGTATTACCCGCTGGCCTTGTTCGCCACCCTGGGCATGATGGTTCTCGTGTCTTCCAGCAGTCTTCTCACCGTCTATCTAGGGCTCGAGCTGCTGTCGCTTTCGCTCTACTCGATGGTGGCAATTCAGCGGGATTCACTCTCTGCGTCTGAAGCAGCGATGAAGTACTTCATTCTGGGTGCGCTTGCGTCCGGTCTGCTCCTTTACGGGATGTCGATGCTGTATGGGGTGGCCGGCACCCTCGACCTGACTGAACTGCTCGTCAAAATCAATAATCTGGAGTCGCAACGCCTGCTCCTGACTTTCGGTCTGGTGTTTCTGGTGGTGGGAATCGCATTCAAGTTGGGCGTGGTGCCGTTCCATATGTGGGTGCCGGATGTCTACCAGGGCGCTGCAACCCCGGTTACCCAGTTCATCGGAACGGCGCCGAAAATTGCCGCCTTCGGCATGGCCATGCGGTTGTTGGTGGATGGCCTCGAGGGGTTGGCGGAACACTGGCAGCAGATGCTCATCGTCCTGTCCGTCCTGTCGATGGGGGTCGGCAACCTTCTCGCCATTGCCCAAACCAACTTCAAGCGCATGCTCGCCTACTCCACCATCGCGCACATGGGGTTCCTGCTCCTCGGACTGATCGCGAGCAATGCGGCCGGCTATGCGGCCTCGATGTTCTACGTGTCGTTGTACGCGCTGATGAGCATGGGCGCCTTCGGCTCGATCATTCTGCTGTCCAGCCGGGAAACAGACGCCGAGCAAATCAGCGACCTCGCAGGCCTGGGTCGCCGCAATCCCTGGTTCGCACTGATCCTCCTCATCCTGATGTTCTCGATGGCGGGTGTTCCGCCATTCGGCGGCTTCTGGGCCAAGTGGTCCGTCCTGAAGGAGGTCATCGCCGCCGATTACGTCTGGCTCGCGGGCTGTGCGGTGGTGTTTTCCCTCATCGGTGCGTTCTACTACCTCCGGATCGTGAAGGTGATGTATTTCGACGAACCCACATCTTCAGACGCGACTACCGCTTCCGCGGATCTGAAACTCATCCTCTCCGTGAACGGGCTTGCCGTGCTGGGGCTGGGACTGATGCCTAATGCGCTGATGGCGGTATGTCTGTCGGCGACGGTGCCTTACGGTCCCTGAGAAAGATCACCCGGGGCGACGGGGCCCTGGGTTTAT
>JBIKOF010000333.1:0-3255 GCA_044358205.1 Gammaproteobacteria bacterium
CGCCAATGCTTCGGAAAGAACGGTCTTGATCAATCGCGCCACGGATGCCGAAGGGCAATTGGCAGAAAAGACTGTGGCCTTGGCGGCGGCAGAAAATCAATGCAGCCAGTTGCGCGGTGCATTGGTCGTTCAGCAGGACCAGCGCGGCCAAATGGATGAGGTGCGCGAAGAGATGGCGCGGGCCGAGGCGCAACTCGACCTCATCAAGGAGTTCGTCGGCTTGCGGCCTCGTCCGTGACCGACGCCTTCTAGCCCGGAGCCCCCGCATGGCGGCCAATCCCTCGGATTACGTGCCTGCGGCTGTTCATGTGTTCGTGCAATTTTATCTGCCGGGCAATTCGAGCAGGCGCCAAGAAATCGAAACCTGCCTGCAGGAAAATCTTGCCAATCCCCATATAGATCGGCTGCACGTTTGGGTGGAGGAGGCGGATTGCCTGACTGCAATACCCACTTCAGACCGGGTAAGCGTCACCGTGCTCCCGCGCCGGATCACCTACGCAGATTGGCTGGAGGCGACCAATGCGCTCCCTCCCGGCGATATTTCGCTGCTCATCAATGCCGACATCTACTTCGATGAAACCCTGAGTCTTTTGCGGGCACAGGCGCTGCGTATGCAGGAAGAAAAGGTGTTTTTGGCGCTCACCCGGTACAACCGGGAGGGGAACCGGTGGTTACTCAATAGCAATCCGCATTGGACTCAGGACACATGGGGCGTTGTTCGGGGCAACGAGCCGTTCTCAGGCCCTTTGCTTCAGGAAGCCGCCTTGCAGTTGGGAAGACCGGGGTGCGACAACAAAATAGCCTATGTCATGCACAGTCACGGGTTTACGGTGAGCAATGCTTGTGGCCAGTTGCACACCCGTCACCTCCACGCACAGGTCGGGCGCGATTATGACAATGTGGCGGACAGACTCCTCGGCCTCTACGCCTTCGTGAATCCGGTTTCAGTGATTGGCGCCTCTTCGGTTCTGGAGTTTCAACTAATCACCCGGGCATCGCGGGACCCGGAGCAGGTATTAGTGACGAACTGGTTAAATCAGCGTGAAAACCAGATGCTCATGCGTCCTGAGGGGCCCTTACTGAAAACGCCCGGGGCGCTTCCCTGGGGCGCTCCCGTTGGCGACGCGCAACGCGCGGACCCTCGGTTTTTGCCGAGGATCCCGCGCACATCGGTGCCGCAGCCTGAAGAATCCACCCTCGAGTTATTCGAAAAATACTCCCCTCGCTTTAGCTGCCTGAGGGACGAGACGCACATTTATTTTCTCGATGCAGGCTGGCCCCTGTGCGCCAAAATCCTTGCAGCGGATCTGCCACCTCAATTTGAATCTTGGCCTGTCCATCTGCGCTTTGCCCTTGGCTTTCTGCCGCCTCTGCTGGAGATGGCGCCGTTCGCGCCTTCAGTCAGGCCCGAACACGGCAGTCCCGGCATCTTTTGGCAGTACCCTTGCCGGACCGAGCAGATGGCCGCCGAAATAGTGGCCGCGCAACAGGGTTATGTCACGGAAGAGGGCGTCTACGACACCTACGTAGGTTTACCTTGGGCCACGCTCTACGATCGCTTGCTCAGCGTGCGAGGGAGCGCAGCCGATTCCACTGATTTCCCGGCCGAGGTCGAAGTGCTTGCGACCAGGTTAAAGTCACTCAGGGATTATCTGGCTGGCCAGGGGCATGCGCTGCGAATCCATACGGTGTGTCAGCACATCGATTGGGCCAATTGCCTGCACTGGTTCAAATTACTGGGGGTGACGGATCTCTGGATCTCACATAAGCAGGGGGGGCGGGATTGGGCGAATGGAATCCGCCTGCATGCTTGGCATCTGCATGCGGTGAACGTTCTGGAGCCAGACCGCCAGCAGGGGCTTAGCTATAAGCCAGTCCAGCAGAAACCACTGCTCACGAGTTTTGTCGGCGCTCATATGCCGCACTATCTGGGTGATATCAGGCTTCGCTTGGCGGAAGTGTTTTCTGGACTCGATGTCCATATCGCCGTGAATGACCAATGGCACTTCAATCGCGCTGTTTACGAGTGCCAGGTGGTTGGGGTGCAGGTCGAACAGAGCGAAACCGAAGCCCATGCCATGGCGGCCTACAACCGCGTGCTCTCGGATTCTCGATTCGCCCTGTGCCCCGCAGGTTCGGGTCCAAATACCCTGCGCCTGTGGGAGTCCCTTGCCATCGGCAGCGTGCCTGTAGTGTTAAGTGATACACATGAGCTACCGGCCCTCGACGTTTTCGCGCCCGCGCTTGATCTCACATGGGACGACGTGCTCCTGAGGTATCCCGAAGAATTGATCGGTCAATTGGATGCGCTTCTCCGGGCCATCCCGGCGGAGACAATCGCGCGCATGCAGCGCACAGGTCTACGACTGTTCGAAGCGGTGCAGGGCTTCTCGCCCATTGGGGGCAAGTTCAAATCCAATGATGGCGAAGAAGATCTCGTTTGGTTCAAACCCCAGCAGTTGCACCGATCCGCTGAAATGCAGGCGGATATTACGGGGTTACCCACCCGTGTGCCGGCCTGGCTCGCGGACGACTTTCCAGAGCTCAAGATTCATTTCGAAAAGCCTGAGGAACTGCTAGGCCTTAGAGTTGTGCGTATTGGGGATGAAGCGCCGGAAGTCAGGTTATCACTCGGGATGGCGCGCGCGTACGGGGATTTTATTGAGGCCTTCGAAATTTCAATCGCCCCAGGAGCCCAATGGGTAATGATCCCGCGACTCGGGGATGCACTCCCGCTTATGGCCGAGTCTGTACGGCTGCGGCGGAGCCCGGAGGCTCAGAATGTGTTGCTGCGGGTAGAGTTCAGGGTTCGCCGAAACGCCTTGGCCGCGGGCTTGCGGGAAGCCGACTCCGGAGGCGCGTTGCAGCGAGCCTGGGAAAACCCGGCCTTGCGGTCACTCGAGCTGTTTGACGCAAAAAATCTCGAAAACGCCGAAATCTTTCGCATTCTTGGGCGCGAACCCATCGCGCCAGAACCAGAGCCTGCGCGAGCAATATTTCCAACGCTATCGGCTCCGAAGGATAACCTGCTGGGCGAACCGGTGAGCGATGGCGTAACTCTGGTGGTCTCGCTGATGAACCGCAATGCGTTGGTCGCGAAGAATCTTGAAAACTGGCTCGCTCAGTCAATAGATGAACTGATCCTCGTCGACTGGTCTTCGCAGCCCCCTGTCGCAGACCTACCGGAGGTGTTGCAAGACCCTCGGGTTCGGATCATTCGAGTGCCTGGGCAAGCCCGATTCACCAGAACCTGGG
>JBIKOF010000334.1:0-3239 GCA_044358205.1 Gammaproteobacteria bacterium
TCCCCGGCCGGGACCGATCTGACTCTATTCGATGGCAGCACCGGAAATGGCGCTCTGGCCGATTTCGGCTTCAGTTATTCGTTCGGCGCCGGGGGCTACCTGGGAGAAAACAGCGCGGGTCAATGGACCTTGCGTATTCGCGATGCCCGCGCCCAGGACGCAGGGACCCTCGATGCGCTGCAATTTTCTGGCTACGGCGCGAGCCCAAGCGCGGACGATGTCTACCACTACACCGACGAAATACTGGCGGTGATGGCGCTCCCCGGTCAGGCGTCGCGCCTGACGCTGGTGGACCCTGACGGCGGTACGGATTGGGTGAACGCCTCGGCGATGTCCCGAAATCTGGTGCTCAGTCTGGCGGCGGGAGCCACTTCATCACTGGCCGGAACATCGTTCATGGCAGTCGGTACAGGCACCCTGCTCGAACATGCGATCGCCGGAGACGGCGACGATGTGTTGTTCGGCAACGACCTCGACAACCAACTCTTCGGCATGCGGGGGGACGATCGGATCGATGGCGGCGCGGGGACGGATACCGCGGTGTTCCTTGGAACTTCTGCGCAGTATCAAATTACCCAGGTGGGGGGGGTGGTCACCGTGACCAACCTCGCGGCCGACTTTGGCAGTGATCGCCTGACCAACATCGAATGGATCCGCTTCGACGATACCGTGGTCGAAATCACGAGCGGCTCCGTTAACGACATTTTCGCGCCCCTGCTGGCGGCTACTGCACCGACAGACGGCGCGGGCGATGTGGTGGCTGCCGCGAACCTCGTCTTCACCTTCGATGAATCCATCCAAGCACTCGCCGGCGCGGTGCTCATCTACCGCGCGGATGGTTCGCTCTGGCGACGGATAGAAACATCCGATACCACCCAGATACAGATCACGGCTAACCAGCTCACCGTCAACTCGCTGGTCGATCTGGAGCCGGGGCAGCGTTATTACGTGTTGGTAGAGGCAGGTTCAGTGGCGGACCTCGCCGGTAATCCTTTTGGCGGTATCACCGATTCGACGCGTCTTGATTTTACCGTCGTGTCAGACCTCGTCACGCGCACAGGCACTGCTCTGGCGGACACTATGACCGGTGGTGCCAGCCACGACTTGCTCTTTGGTCTCGGTGGCAACGACGCACTGGCCGGCCAGGCCGGCAACGACACGCTCGATGGAGGCGCCGGACAGGATGCGCTGACGGGAGGCCTTGGGGATGACGTCTATCTGGTGGACGACAGCCGAGACAGAGTCACCGAGTCCAGCAATCAGGGCACCGACAAAGTCATCGTGTCCGTGCTTTCCAGCTACACACTGCCGAGCAATGTCGAGCATCTCGTTCGCTCCGGCGGTGGAAATTTCACCGGCAACGGCACCGCTGCAGCGAACGCGCTGACAGGCGGGACGGGCAATGATGCTCTGAACGGTAACGGGGGCGACGATATCCTGCAGGGTCTTGGGGGCAATGATGTCCTCCGCGGGGGTGTCGGCCGCGACGAACTCCATGGCGGCGTCGGCACTGACCGTTTCGTGTTTTCCTCTGTGGCTGAAGCGGGACTTGGCGCGACGCGGGATGTGATTGCGGATCTTCTGACCGGTGACCGGATTGATTTGTCGGCGATTGACGCCAATTCATCCTCCCGGGGTGATCAGGCTTTCAGTTCCACCTTGGTAGGCGGCTTCACGGGTGCGCGCGCGCAATTGCAGGTTACTCAGGCCACAGGTCATGTCATCGTGGCCGGCGACATTGATGGCAACCGCGTCGCCGACTTCGAAATCCAGATCCTCGGTAGAACTTCGCTGAGTGCCGCCGACTTCATCCTTTGAGCGTCTCCGGAAAAAGCGCCCGATGTGACGATCGTTGACACACCAGCATCCGCTGGCGCGCGCCGCATTTCCCCGTTTGTCATTTTCATTGACGTTCCGCGACCTGAATCACACGCCGATTTTCGCGGGAATGTTCTTGTTTTATGGGGCTTTTTGCAAAGCCCCGCGCGATCTGCGTCAGCGCTGTTTACACAAACTAACGCCCTTGCGCGGGAATCACGGTGCATGGCGCGGTTCTTGCGACCAACCACGTCGTGGAAACAGCATCCTTACGCTCGTGGACCCATACCCACCGCGCCCTTGTGGGGCTGGCGCTTTGTTGCCTGCTTAACGCGGCGGGCGCCGTGGCGTCTGGATCACCCGCCGCATTTTTCGGGCTGGGCTTCGCTACCGATGGGCACAAGATATATCGCGTAGATTTGGGGCAGGGCACCGCAACGGTCCAGCGCACAATCGGGACGCGCGATCCGTCCCCGAACGACAGCACTTCTCCCAATGGCCTGGCGCTCGACACCCTGGGATCCCGTTTTTTCTACAGCGTCACGCGCAACGGTGCGGCCGATGATGAGCTCTACAGTATCCCTATGACGGGGACTGCCGCGCCTCGGCTGCACGGGAAGCTGCGCGGCAATGTGCGTGCCGCGGTTTTCCATGCCGGTAAGTACCTGTATGTCCGAAACGGCGTGGCCACCTTGCGCGAGGTGACGCTGAGTCCGTCCGGCGCCATCCTCGGCGATGTTCCCGTGTGTCGCGCTTTCACCGGTCAAACCGGCGATTTTCGCTTTGGCGACCTGACGGTTCACGGCCATCTCGTGATTGGCATGTTCCGGGAGGCAGTGAGTCGGCGCCAGTACCTGTTCTCGCTGGAACTCGAAGGCTGCGCGTACGCGGTCACGGAGGTGACCGGCACGGCGCCGCGCCAGCTACTGCTCGGTACAAACGGCACGCTCTATGAGCACGATCACGTCAGCGGAAGTTTTGTCAGTATCGACCCGACTAATGGCACGCCGCTCGGAACCCATCCTTACGCGCCGCTCGTTCGGCTTTCCGATCTCGCAGGCCCGGTGCCCAATCCCGGGGTGAGCCTGGTGACGCGCACCAATGGCGCCGACCATCCTGCGCCACATAGCGGGCCGCTCATCCCGGTGGGCAGTGTCGTCGACTGGACTTACGAGGTTACCAACACCGGCGCCGTGCCATTGACGGACCTCGTGGTCACGGACGATCGACTGGTGGACGACGCCACGCGCATCGATTGCGATGGGGACAACGTCCTCGGGCTGCTCGTTGCCGGCGCCACCGCGGTCTGTCGGGCCTCGGGGGTGGCAGAGCAGGGCGTCTACGTGAACATCGGCACCGTCACCGCGCGGGTCGGCAATGTGGAGATAACTGCGGCCGACGACGACCGTTATCAGGGTTAT
>JBIKOF010000335.1:0-3223 GCA_044358205.1 Gammaproteobacteria bacterium
AGCCTTCCTGCTCCTGTGCCTGCTCGCAGAAAGCCCTCCCATCGACGCCGAGGAGCAGTGGGCGATTGAGTACAACGAGCTCACGGTCGCTCTGCGTGGGCGCGAGCCGGGCCTGCGCCTCATCGATCGTGGCCGGCGGGTGGGGATGCAGGACTGGGCGATGAAGATCTTGCGCACCATGGAGCCCATCTGTGAGGTGCTGGACCGTGCGGCAGGAAGCAACTGCTACAGCCGAGCACTTGCGGCCCAGCGCGCCGCATTGAGCGAACCCTCACTCTTGCCATCGGCGCGTTTGCTCGCGGAATTGCGCGCCTCCGGCGCAGATTTCCATGGCTTCGCGCATGCCCTTTCGACGCGCCATGCCGCGCACTATCGAGCTGAGCCGCTGGCGCCCGCCCTGCGTGAACGGTTTCGCACACTGGCGGAGGAGTCCTGGGTAACGCAGCGCAGTCTCGAAGCCGATCACAGCCTGAGTTTTGAAGACTATCTGGCGCGTTATTTCGCGGGACAGGGCGCGGAGTTGGGCGCCTTGCGTTCCGAAGCCTGAGCGCTAAAGCTTCTCTGGAGGAAATCCATGAAACGACGACATCTTCTGTTGTCCTTGCTCGGCAGTCTGGGTCTGGCCGGCAGCAGTCGTTCGCTGCACGCGGCGGAGACCAAGGCCGATTTGGAGGCCCTGAAAGAAGACTGGCAGGCACTGCTCAATCCAGCAGCGGAATTGGATCTGTCGCTGGACCCGGCCGAAAAGACCAAAGATGAGTGGCGTAAGTTACTGCCTCCGGAAAGCTTTGAAGTGCTTTTCGAGGAAGAAACCGAGCCGCCGTTCTCCAACGCGCTCAACGGGGAAAAGCGGGCCGGCGTCTACGCATGCCGTGCCTGTGATCTGCCGTTGTTCACCTCAGCCATGAAGTACGACAGCGGCACCGGGTGGCCGAGCTTTTTCGCCAGCATTCCCAAGCATCTGGCCACCAAAACCGACAATCTTTTGTGGGTGGAGCGCACGGAATATCACTGCGTGCGCTGCGGGGGACATCAGGGCCATGTCTTCGATGACGGCCCGGCGCCAACTCACGAGCGCTGGTGCAATAACGGATTGGCCCTGCGCTTTATTCCGCGCGCCTGAACGCCTAATCGCTATCCAGGGCGAACAGCGGAATTCCGGCACGCCTCGCCAGCCATACCCCACTGCCCAGCCGCTGGAAGTGGGGCGACAAGCGGCTGCGATACCACCGGGCCGGACGCATGTGCACCGCGTGATCGGTGCGCGACTGGTCGCAGTTGTGCGTCCAGTCTTCGCGCGTCAACACCATGAAGTACAACAATCCGCTGCATAGCTCGGCGAGCCGCTCGATGGCCTGTGCCGCGTCTGCGCGATTCAGGTACTGCACCACGTCGTTACAGACTACGAGGTCGTAGGGTCGGCTGGCCGTGTAGTCTGTAATCGATGCCTGCTTCCAGCCATACCGACTACAGGCGTAGTCGCTGATCTCTACCCCTGTTGCGCGAGATCCCGGAAACACCGCATCCAGCGCGCGCAGGAAATAGCCCGCGCCCGCCCCCAGATCAAGGATTCGCCGGACCTTCAGGTGATGAAGCTCCGCCGTTGCGGCCAACAGCCGCGCGCGCGCCAGATACTCCAGCGGGGCCACCGCACGGGTGCGCCGGGAATAATAGAAGCGATTGAAATAACCTTCGTCGAAGCGCTCCGCGTCTGCCTCCCCGGCCAAACCGGTATCAGCCACGGAAATTATCCTTCAGGGCGCGCGTGGCCCCGAGTACCTCGACGTGCGAGGCCCCCACCAGACCCAGCGTGCGCTGGATGCCGGCGCTTTCAGGTCTAAGAAAAGGATTGGTGGCGCATTCTTCGGCGAGCGTGGAGGGCACCGTCGGCCGACCCTCGGCGCGTAGGGCGGCAACTGTTTCGAGGCGTGCCACGAGCGCTGCGTTGTCGGGTTCGACGTGGATGGCGAAGCGTCCGTTGGATTGTGTGTACTCGTGGGCACAGTAGACGCGCGTCGCACCGGGCAAGGCGCGCAACCGCGAAAGCGAATTCCACATCTGATCCGCCGTCCCTTCGAAGAGACGCCCGCATCCCAAGGCAAACAGGGTGTCTCCGCAGAACAGCGCCGCCGAGGCTTCAAACCAGAAGGCGATATGGGCCCGCGTATGTCCGGGCACTTCGAAAACGTGGGCGGTCTCGTCACCCAGCCGAAAGACATCACCCTCACGGACAGCGATGGTCATACCAGGGATCCGCGCCCGATCGGCCTCCGCTCCCACGACCTGACAACCCGTGGCCGCGATCAGCGCACTGTTACCCCCGACGTGATCGGGGTGGTGATGCGTGTTCAGGATGAAGTGCAGCGGCCAGCCCAGACGTTCCAGTGCCGCGAGCACCGGCGCGGCTTCGGCCGGGTCGACCACCCCCACCTGACCGCTTCTGGGGTCCCTGATGAGGTAGACATAGTTGTCGCTCAGTACAGGCAATTGCTCTATCTGCAGCATGACGGCTCCTTGAAGCTTGCGGGCTTGGCGCGTGATTATAGGGTGGGGCGCGCCTTCCAGTCGGGTTCCAACCTATCCGGGCGCATAAACCATCACAAGGACGGCGCACACATGCCGGTGTATGACTATTTCTGCGAAAGCAACGGTCGCACGATCGAGGTGAGGCACCGTGTGGATGTCGAACTAGGCACCTGGGGTGAGGTGTGTTACGCCGCGCACCTGCCACTGGGAGACACCGATTTCCTGGCCCCGGTGCGCAAGCGCCTTTCTCCTGCGGCGCTGGCCTTTCCGGTGAGTGACTCCACCTTGAGGAACCAGGGTTTTACCAAGCTCGTAAAACGCGATCAGGGCGTTTATGAAAACCTCACCCGTAGCGGTGATGAAGCGCGCTACATGCGCGCCGACGATCCTGACAGCGTCCCCGATCTGAAACGGAAGATAAGCGACTGACAACTCGCTGAGCGGCAAGCGGGATCTTCAAGACCGCGGGTTACACTGCGCTCGAATTCTTCGCGGGAAGCACGGCTATCGAGCAAATCAGCAAGCCGCCGCCCTGATTGAGGAAACCACGCGGAGGGCGGGAACACCCGCACCGGCTCTGCGTCACCTCGGGTCGCGTTGAACATCGCCGAGGGACGAAAAAAAACCCCGGGTCACGCGTGCGACGCCGGGGTTTTCGATGCGCGCTATCCCGCACCGAAGCGCGGGATAGAGACAG
>JBIKOF010000016.1:0-10657 GCA_044358205.1 Gammaproteobacteria bacterium
TTTTCGCCAGGAAGTCCACGGCAAAGGCCTGAGCTCCTATCCGCATCCGTGGTTGATGCCGGATTTCTGGCAATTCCCGACCGTTTCGATGGGGCTCGGTCCCATCATGGCCATTTATCAGGCGCGGTTCCTGCGCTATCTCGAGAACCGGGGTATGGCGAAAAGCGAGGGACGCAAGGTCTGGGCGTTCATGGGTGACGGTGAAATGGACGAGCCGGAATCCTTCGGTGCGGCGGCATTGGCCTCGCGCGAGAAACTCGACAACCTCGTGTTCGTTATCAACTGCAACCTGCAACGTCTGGATGGCCCGGTGCGGGGCAACGGCAAGATCATTCAGGAGCTGGAATCGGACTTCCGCGGCGCGGGCTGGAATGTCATCAAGGTGATCTGGGGCGCGGCCTGGGACCCGCTGCTGGCCCGCGATACCAACGGCGTCCTCCTCAAACGCATGGAGGAAACCGTTGATGGCGAGTATCAGGCACTGAAGGCCTTCAACGGCGCCTACGTCCGGGAGCACTTCTTTGGCAAGTATCCCGAGCTGAAGCAACTCGTCGCCACGATGAGCGATGACGATATCTGGCGCTTGAATCGCGGGGGCCACGATCCGCACAAGGTCTATGCGGCCTATGCGCAGGCCATGGCGCACACGGGGCAGCCCACCGTCATCCTGTGCAAGACCGTTAAAGGCTACGGCATGGGCGAGGCTGGCGAAGGCAAGATGGTGACCCATTCGCAAAAGAAATTGGGTGAGGACGCGCTGCGGCAGTTCCGCGACCGTTTCAACATCCCAATCTCGGATGCAGACCTTGCTTCCGCGCCCTATTACCGTCCCCCGGAAGATAGCCCGGAGATGAAATATCTCCGCGAACGCACAGCCGCGATGGGTGGCTTTCTGCCCCGGCGCCGCACCAAGGCCAGCACCCCGCTCAGCGTTCCGGACCTTTCGATGTTCGACGTCATGCTCAAAGGCACTGATGGGCGAGAAATCTCGACCACCATGGCCTTCGTACGCATGCTCACCGTGCTCACACGGGACAAGGCTCTGGGCCCACGTGTGGTGCCCATCATCCCCGACGAAGCACGCACCTTCGGCATGGAAGGCATGTTCCGTCAGCTTGGTATCTACTCCGCAGTGGGCCAGCTCTACGAACCTGCCGATCACGACGAGCTGATGTACTACCGGGAAGACATCAAGGGTCAGATTCTGGAAGAAGGCATCAACGAAGCGGGTGGGATGTGCTCCTGGATAGCTGCCGCCACCAGCTATTCAACCCACGACCTCCAGATGATCCCGTTTTTTGTTTTCTACTCGATGTTCGGATTCCAGCGGGTGGGTGATCTCGCCTGGGCTGCAGGCGACATGCAGGCACGCGGCTTTCTCATGGGCGGGACTGCAGGACGCACCACACTCAACGGCGAAGGCTTGCAGCATCAGGATGGGCACAGTCATCTACAAGCGGCCACCATCCCCAACTGCCGCAGCTATGACCCGACTTTCGGCTACGAGCTGGCGATCATCCTGCACGATGGCATGAAGCGCATGCTCGAGCATCAGGAGAATTGCTTCTACTACATCACCCTGATGAACGAAAACTATGCGCATCCGGCCATGCCCGCGGGTGTTGAAGAGGGTGTCATCAAAGGACTCTATTCCCTGCGTAAGGTCAAGAATGCGCAAGTGAACCTGCTCGGCTCCGGCACCATCCTGCACGAGGTCATCGCGGCCGCAGACTTGCTGGAATCCGACTTCGGAATCAGCGCGAACCTGTGGAGCGCGACGAGTTTCAATGAGCTTCGACGGGATGGCCTCGAATGCGAACGCTGGAACCTGCTGCACCCGGAAGCCAAGCCCCGCACCTCATGGGTAAGCAATCAGCTTGGCGGAAAGACACCACTGCCGACGATCGCTGCGACCGACTACATGAAAGCCTATGCCGACCAGATTCGGGAATTCGTGCCGGGTCGGTATCGCGTGCTTGGAACGGACGGTTTTGGTCGCTCCGACACGCGAGAGCAACTCCGTGAATTCTTCGAGGTTAACCGGCACTTCGTGGTTATCGCCGCGCTCAAGACCTTGGCGGAGACTGGCAAAATCCCGGCGAGCAAAGTCAGCGAGGCGATCACCCGCTACGGTATCAATCCCGAAAAACCCAACCCTGTGCAGGTGTGAACATGGCGAGCGACATCGAAGTCCAGGTTCCCGACATTGGCGATTTTGAATCCGTCGACGTCATCGATGTACTGGTCAAGCCCGGAGATCTGATCCGGCTCGAGGATCCGCTTGTCACTCTGGAAAGCGACAAGGCGACGATGGACGTGCCGGCACCAGTTGCCGGCAGGGTAATCAGCATCAGCGTTCATGTGGGCGACAAGGTCGCACAGGGCCGATTGCTTCTGACGGTGGCTGCCGAGGCCGAATCATCGCCGGCAACATCTGAGCCCTCTGCCATTGCCCCTGCGGCCGCGGCGGCAAAACCCGCCAGCACCGACAGTCCGGCGGTGGTCCAAGTCGAACCCGAGCCCACCCCGCAAGCCCCTGTTGCGGGGACGCCGAGCGCGGCGACACAGGTCGCGCGCACCGAGCCTGGCGACCGCTACGGGTTCAATTCTCCAGATCCCGGACCCCGAACGCTGGAGCCCCCAGGCGCACGCCAAATTCTCACCGAGGCCGGGGCCCGTATCTATGCCAGCCCGGGTCTGCGGAAATTTGCGCGCGAGCTGGGGGTCGACCTGGCCAGCGTTGAAGGTACGGGACGCAAGCAGCGAATCCTGCGCGAAGACATCACCGGCTTCGTCAAGCGAAGCCTATCCACGGATAGTCCGCGGGACGGTGGTGGTTTCAGCCTGCCAGCGACACCCGAAGTGGATTTCAGCCGTTTCGGGAGCACCGAAACAACGCCCCTCAGTCGCATCAGGCGGAGTTCCGGGCAGAATTTGCACCGCGCATGGGTGGGCATTCCACATGTCACGCAGTTTGATGAAGCGGACATCACCGACCTGGAGGCCTTTCGCAAGGCGAAGAGCCAACTAGCGGGAGAGCACGGCGTCAAGCTCACCCTGGTCGCCTTCCTGCTCAAAGCCCTCGCGGCCGCCATGCGGCGCCACCCCGATTTCAACAGCTCCCTGTCGGCCGACGGCGCCTCGCTCATCCACAAGCACTACCTGCATCTTGGCGTGGCGGTGAACACCGAGCGTGGGCTGTTGGTGCCGGTGGTTCGGGATGTCGATCAAAAAGGACTGCTTGCGCTTGCGCGTGATTTGAAGGAGCTGAGTGACAAGGCGCGCGCAGGAAAGCTCTCGCCGACAGAGATGCAGGGCGCTTGCATGACCATCACCAGCCTTGGAGGGGTCGGCGGCACAGCCTTCACACCCATCATCAATCCGCCAGAGGTCGCGATTCTGGGTGTGTCCCCTGCCCGCATCAAACCGGAATGGCGGGAGGAAAGCTTCGTGCCGCGGCTGATGCTGCCGTTGTCGCTCTCCTACGATCACCGCGTGATCGATGGTGTTGCAGCCGCCGAGTTCACACGCCATCTCACGCGACTACTCGCGGATATCCGTGAATTGATGCTCTGAGGCCCGCCAGCATGAACGCACCCCACGCCCGCTTTTCGATTTGCCTGATCGAAAACGCGCGCGGGGAACTCTTGCTTCTGAAGCGGGCCGAGGACCGTCCGCTCGGCCCCGGACTCTGGGGATTTCCGGCGGGTCATATTGAGGCGGACGAGTCACCGCGAGATTGCGCCTGGCGCGAGCTCCGCGAGGAAATCGGCACGGAAATCGAGGTTGAGGAATTGCGCGCCCTGGGTCCGCTGCGCGACTCGCTCTATGGCGGGGTATACGAAATCCATCTCTACCATCTGCGCTACCTGCGCGGCGCAGTCCGCCTGAATCACGAGCACACGGCCCACCTGTGGGCGGACGCAGCCACGTGCCGGACCCTGCCGACCATGGCCGGGATCGAGGAAGACATCGCGCTACTCGGGATCTGGCCACTGGAGAGTCTGGATCCCGCCCGCCTGCCCGAGCACCTGCGCCAACCATGATCCGGCTCGCGTACGATGAGGTAGGCGCCGGTCCACCGCTCATCATTCTTCACGGACTTTTTGGCAGTGCGCGCAACTGGCAGTCTCCCGCCAGGAGACTCGCGCGCCACTATCGTGTGATTTGCGTCGATCAGCGAAATCACGGGCGCTCCCCCCACACGACGCGTTTCGACTACGCGGACATGGCGACCGACCTCGGCGGCCTCATGGACGAACTCGGGTTACCGACAGCAAGCCTCATCGGCCACAGCATGGGGGGCAAGACAGCCATGAGCTTCGCGCTCGCCCACCCGGAACGGGTCACACGGCTGGTGGTGGTGGACATCGCGCCGGTTGCCTACGTCGACGTCCACAGCCCTGTGGTGGCCGCACTTCGCGCGCTGCCGGTAAGCAAATACAGCCGGCGCCAGCAGGCGGAGGAGGCACTGGCCGCGACGGTCACCGAGCCCGACATCCGCAGTTTCCTGCTGCAGAATCTGGTGTTTGGCCCGGAAGGCGGCAGCTGGCGCCTCAACCTCGCGGCGATTGCCGAGTCCGTACCCGCACTCGTTGCGGCCCTGCCCGGTTGCGCATCGGCAACCTTCAACGGTCCTGCACATGTCATCCGTGGTGCGCTTTCCGACCGGGTCAGCGACGAATACCTCACCGAGTTCCGACGCTGTTTCCCGGCGCTGGAAGTGCACACCGTAGATGCTGCAGGACACTGGCCGCATGCCGAAAATCCGGCCGGTTTCCTGCGCGCCCTGCTGGGTGCCCTCGCGCTCGACGAAACCTGAAGAAAGGCGTCTGGACGCGCCCGCGAGGGCAAGGGCACAATGCCGGCCCTCTTCACTCCCAGTCGGAAAACCCCCGCCATGTCCCGAAGCTCCGTCAAGAAAGTCGTGCTCGCCTACTCGGGCGGCCTCGATACCTCAGTCATCCTGAAGTGGTTGCAGGAAACCTACGACTGCGAAATCGTCACCTTCACCGCCGATGTCGGCCAGGGTGAAGAGCTGGAGCCGGCACGCCGCAAGGCAGAACTGCTGGGCGTGAAGGAGATCTTCATCGATGATTTGCGCGAGGAATTCGTGCGGGATTTTGTCTTCCCGATGTTCCGGGCGAACGCGATCTATGAAGGGGAATATCTGCTCGGAACCTCCATTGCGCGCCCGCTCATCGCCAAGCGTCTGGTTGAAATCGCCCGCATGACCGGAGCCGACGCCATTTCTCACGGTGCAACCGGCAAGGGCAACGACCAGGTGCGGTTTGAACTTGGTGCGTATGCATTGCAGCCGGACATCCGCGTCATCGCGCCGTGGCGGGAGTGGGATCTCACCTCACGCGAAACCTTGCTTGCCTACGCCCGCAAGCACGAGATCCCGATTGAATACCAATCGGGCACCAAATCTCCCTATTCCATGGATGCGAATCTGCTGCACATCTCTTACGAAGGAGGGGTGTTGGAAGATCCCTGGACGCCTGCGGAAGAAGGCATGTGGCGTTGGTCGGTCTCACCGGAAGCCGCGCCAGACAAGGCCACCACGCTGGACCTCGAGTTCGAGGGCGGGGACCTCGTGGCCATCGATGGCCGGCGGCTTTCGCCCGCTGCGCTGTTAGCTGAGCTCAATCAAACTGGTGGCGCAAACGGTATCGGCCGACTCGATCTGGTTGAGAACCGCTATGTAGGTATGAAGTCCCGCGGGTGCTATGAAACCCCGGGCGGCACTATCCTGCTGCGCGCACACCGGGCAATCGAGTCCATCACCCTCGATCGCGAAGTTGCCCATCTCAAGGACGAGTTGATGCCGCGTTATGCATCGCTGGTCTATAACGGTTACTGGTGGAGTCCCGAGCGGCTGATGCTGCAGACGATGATCGACGAGTCGCAGAAACGAGTGAACGGCACCGTGCGCCTGAAGCTCTACAAAGGCAATGTGACGGTTGTGGGACGCCAGTCGGCCAAGGACAGTCTCTTCAGCACCCGTCTCGCCACCTTCGAAGATGATGCGGGGAGCTACAACCAGGCCGATGCCGCCGGTTTCATCCGCCTCAACGCGCTGCGCATGCGGGTAGCGGCGCGACGGGGCGAGTAGTTTGCGCGCTGCGCTCGCGTGGCCTTAGGCCCGCGGGCGCAAATGCGGAAACAGCAGCACGTCTCTGATGGTTGGGCTGTCGGTCAGCAGCATCACCAACCTGTCGATACCAATTCCCTCACCCGCCGTCGGCGGCAGCCCGTACTCGAGAGCGGTGATGTAATCGGCGTCGTAGTGCATGGCCTCATCGTCGCCACCCGCCTTCGCCGCCACCTGCGCGTGGAATCGTTCAGCCTGATCTTCCGGATCATTCAGCTCTGAAAAGCCGTTTGCGATTTCGCGACCGGCGACGATGAGCTCGAAACGGTCAGTCACGAAGGGGTCCCGATCGCTGCGACGCGCGAGCGGCGACACTTCCGCCGGATATTCCATGATGAAGGTTGGCGCCATCAACCGTGATTCGACCGTTTTCTCAAAGATTTCTGTCTGAATCTTGCCGAGCCCCATAGAGGCGTCGAGCGCGATATCGAGCCTGCTGGCCAGAGCCCGGGCGCTGTCCATGTCTTCGAGTTCGTGCAGGGTGACTCCCGGGTTAAGGGCAAGGATCGACTCTTTCAAGGTCATACGCACGAATGGGGCCCCGAAATCGAGCGATTGGCCCTGATATTCAAGGGTGGTGCGCCCTAGAACTTCCTCGCACACGCCACGTAGCATCTGCTCTGTCAAAGTGATCAGGTCGCGGTAATCCGCATAGGCCGCATAGAACTCGAGCATGGTGAATTCGGGATTGTGCCGGGGGGAAAGCCCCTCGTTGCGGAAATTTCGATTGATTTCGAATACCCGCTCCATGCCGCCAACCACGAGTCGCTTGAGATACAGCTCGGGCGCGATGCGCAGATAGAGCTGCATATCGAGTGCGTTGTGATGGGTAATAAACGGACGGGCAGTCGCGCCCCCCGGGATCGCCTGCATCATAGGGGTTTCGACTTCCAGATAACCGCGCTCACCTAGAAACCGGCGCAGGTAGTCGATGGTTCGGGAACGCACGGCAAAAACCCGGCGGGTGTCGTCGTTGGTCATGAGATCGAGATAGCGTTGCCGATAGCGCACTTCCTGATCGGTCAGCCCGTGGAATTTCTCCGGCATTGGGCGCAGGGATTTGGTCAGTAGACGCAAGCTGTCCACCTGCACTGAAAGCTCACCGGCGTTGGTGCGAAACACCGTGCCCTCCGCCCCTACGATGTCACCCAGATCCCAGTGCTTGAAATCCTGATAGATCTCTTCGCCAAGCACATCGCGCTTCACGTAGATCTGCATCTGTCCCGACATATCCCGAAGGTTTGCGAATGCGGCCTTGCCCATGACGCGCCGGGTCATCATGCGTCCGGCCAGCGCCACCCTTACGCCTTGGGCCGCCAGCACCTCTGCACTGGTATCCCCATAGGCCGCGTGCAGATCGGCCGCCAAGGTGTCGCGGCGGAAATCGTTAGGATAGGCGTTGCCCCGTTCGCGCAACGTAGCCAGCTTCTGCCGGCGCTGGTCCAGAATCTGGGCTTCAGTACTGGAATCCTGCGCATCGCTCATGGGCTCTCGATACCTTTTGTCTATGGGATGGAAAGGCGCAAGGGCGCCTTTGGATAACTCAGAGGCCTTGTTTCAGACTGGCTTCGAGAAAATCGTCGAGCCCGCCATCGAGCACGGCCTGGGTGTTGCCGGTTTCAAGGTTGGTCCGCAGGTCCTTGATGCGCGATTGGTCGAGCACATAGGAGCGAATCTGGTGGCCCCAGCCGATATCCGACTTTGCATCTTCCATTGCCTGCTTCTCCGCCGTGCGCTTGAGCATTTCCTGCTCGTAAAGCTTGGCGCGCAGCATCTTGAAGGCACGATCCCGGTTCTTGTGTTGAGATCTTTCGTTTTGACACTGGACAACCACCCCGCTCGGAATGTGGGTAATCCTGATCGCGGAATCGGTCTTGTTGACGTGCTGCCCTCCGGCGCCGCTGGCGCGGTAGGTGTCGATTCGCAGGTCAGCAGGATTGATGTCGATTTCGATATCGTCATCGATTTCCGGCGCAACGAATACCGCCGCGAAGGACGTATGGCGGCGGTTCCCGGAGTCGAACGGCGATTTGCGGACCAGGCGGTGAACCCCGGTTTCTGTGCGCAGCCAACCGAAGGCGTAGTCCCCGGCGACGTGCACGGTTGCGCTCTTGATGCCGGCGACTTCGCCAGGGGAGCATTCGATGAGTTCGCACTTGAAACCCCGCGCTTCGCCCCAGCGCAGATACATGCGCAGCAACATTTCGGCCCAGTCCTGGGCTTCGGTCCCACCGGAGCCCGCCTGGATATCGAGGAACGCACTGGTGGCGTCCATCTCACCGCTGAACATGCGCTGGAACTCCAGATCTGCCAGCCCACGCTCGGCACGGTCCAGATCCGTGATGACAGCTGCGGCTCCCTCCTCGTCGTCCTCCTCGGCAGCCAGCTCCAGGAGTTCTCGAGCATCGGTCAGGCGCCCTTCGATGCTGCGGAGATTGTTGACGATGCGCTCGAGATTGACGCGCTCGCGGCCGAGAGCCTGGGCACGCTTGGGATCATCCCAGACGTTTGCGGCTTCGAGCTCGCGCTGGACCTCTATCAGACGATCGGCTTTGGTGTCGTAGTCAAAGATACCCCCTGAGCGACTCGAAGCGACGTTGGAGATCCTTGATGCGCTGAAGGGTACCGGTGACTTCCATGGGAACTCTCTCTCGAAAGGATTTGGATTGTAACGACTGGCCCGATCCGCGTCAGCCTCCGCCCCTTAGCGCGCGCTGAGCTGCGCGTGTATCACCACCAATTGCAGGTCTTCACGACCCCGCCAGTGATTGAGTGCAACACGGTAGGCGGCGCGAATCCGCTGCCCCTCGTGCGCCCAAGGTGCGTCACTCGCATTGAAGGCCATGGCCTCGAACTCCGTCCCGTCGAGTCCGAGGGCTAAGCGGAGGTGATGCTCGCCCACCACACGCAGGCTCCTGATTTCGAAAACTCCTTCAAAAAGCGGCTCGGGAAAAGCTTGCCCCCAGGGTCCACCGGCCTGCAGGACCTGTGCGAGCTCAAGGGAGATTTCGTTGGAACCCAGGGTACCGTCCGTCAGAATCTCAGGGGCGAGCAAAGCAGGGTCGACATGAGCCTTGGCCACCGCTTCGAACGCGGCACGAAAGGCCTCTAGATGCGCGCGCGGCAGGGACAGACCTGCCGCCATCGCGTGTCCACCAAAACGACTCAGCAGCCCCGGATGGCTGGCGGCGAGCGTATCGAGCAAATCGCGAATGTGCACGCCGGGAATCGAGCGCGCCGAGCCCTTCAGTTCATCATCCCCCGCACCGGCGAAAGCGATCACCGGGCGATGAAAACGATCCTTCACCCGACCTGCCACCACCCCTACTACGCCCTGATGCCAACCCGGATCGAACAGGCACAGCGCAGCAGGCAATTCGCCGGTGTGCGGCAGTTCCCGGAGTACCTGCTCGAGCGCGTCATCCTGCATCTGGCGCTCGAGAGCACGCCGCTGCTGATTGAGGGCATCCAGCTCGCGGGCAATGGCAGTGCAGCGCAATGGATCGTCACTGAGAAGACATTCGATTCCGAGCGACATGTCCGACAATCTGCCGGCAGCGTTGAGCCTTGGCCCTACGGCAAAGCCCAAGTCCGAGGCGACCAGACGATCCGGGTCGCGTCCGGCCACCTGCAAAAGCGCCCGCACCCCGGGTTGGCCCCTGCCTGCACGCAGACGTGCCAGTCCTTGCCCCACCAGGCGCCTGTTGTTTGCATCCAGAGGCACGACATCGGCCACGGTGCCAAGTGCCACGAGGTCGAGGAGGTCGGCAAGCCTGGGTTCGGGCAGTGCGCACCTCTCAAACCAGCCCGATTCGCGCAGCAGCCGACGCAGCGCCAGCATCACATAGAAAATCACGCCCACACCCGCGAGTGCCTTGCTTGGAAAGACATCGCCCGCCCGGTTCGGGTTGACGATTGCGTTGGCCTGAGGAAGCTCGGCGCCAGGCAGATGATGATCCGTGATGAGCACGATGATTCCCGCCGCGCGCGCGGCCGCCACGCCCTCCAGACTGGACATGCCATTGTCCACGGTGACCAACAGCGAGGCGCCGCGGGCCTGAACCAGTTCCACGATTGAGGGCGTAAGGCCGTAACCGTGGCGAAAGCGATCGGGCACCACATAGTCCACAGACTTCGCCCCCATCGCGCGAAGGGCTCGCATGCCGACCGCGCAACTGGTGGCGCCGTCGGCGTCGAAATCCGCCACGAAGACGATGCGCTGATCGCCGGTCAGCGCATCGCGCAGCAGATCCACGGCATCCTCGATGCCGAGCAGCGTGTCGGCCTGAAGCAGCCTGTCCAGCCCGAGTTCAAGCTCGTCTGCGCGCTGCACGCCGCGTGCGGCATAAACGCGGCGGAGGACTGGATTTAGCGTCTCTGGCAAACCCTCCACAGAAGGTACGAGACGCGACCTCAGTTCAGTCATGGTTCCGTGGCGTCGAGGGCGAAACGGGCAGAGGGGCGCCAGAACCTGAGCAGCGTCCCTGGGGTGGACGTCCA
>JBIKOF010000336.1:0-3221 GCA_044358205.1 Gammaproteobacteria bacterium
CGCAAGGCGTTCTTCGTTGCCTGCTCCGGGCGTCCTGGTCCTGTGGTGGTGGACATCCCTAAAGATGTCACGGCCAACGTGTGCGAATACGTCTTCCCGCGCAATATCGAGATGCGCTCCTACAAGCCCAACACCAAGGGGCATCCCGGACAAATCAAGAAGGCTGCCCAACTCATTCTGGGTGCCAGCCGTCCGATGATTTACACCGGTGGCGGCGTCATCCTCGACAACGCTGCCGAGGAGCTGACGCAGTTCACGCGCCAGCTCGGCTATCCCATCACCAACACCCTGATGGGACTCGGCGCCTACCCTTCCTCAGACCCGCAGTTCATCGGGATGCTCGGCATGCATGGCACCTATGAAGCCAACATGGCCATGCACCATTGCGACGTCCTCATCGCCATCGGGGCCAGATTCGACGATCGCGTGACCGGTGACCTTGCGAAATTCTGCCCCACGGCCCGCATCGTGCACGTCGACATCGATCCGTCGTCCATCGCCAAGAACGTGAAGGTGGATGTGCCCATCGTCGGCAGCGTGAGCAATGTGCTGAGTGAGTTGAACAAACTCATCGAGGAGAGTGGGCACAAGCCGGTGTCGCGCGAGAGCGACGGCTGGTGGCAGCAGATTCGCGACTGGCAAAAACTCGATTGCCTGCGCTACGACCGCAACAGTGAATTCATCAAGCCGCAGGCGGTTATCCAGACGCTGCATCGGATCACCGAAGGGGATGCCTACATCACTTCCGACGTGGGACAGCACCAGATGTGGGCCGCCCAGTATTACGGCTTCGACAAACCACGTCGCTGGATCAACTCGGGGGGGCTAGGCACCATGGGTTTCGGTCTGCCAGCCGCGATGGGCGTGCAGTTGGCCTTCCCGGAAGAGAAGGTCGTTTGCATCACCGGCGAGGCAAGCTTCGTGATGTGCATGCAGGAGCTGTCTACCTGCCTCCAATACGATCTGCCCATCAAGATCGTCAGCCTTAACAATCGCTATATGGGCATGGTTCGGCAGTGGCAGGAGTTCTTCTACGACCGGCGCTACTCACACTCTTATATGGATGCACTCCCGGACTTCGTGAAGCTCGCCGAGGCGTTTGGTCATGTGGGGATGCGCATCGAGAAACCAGGCGACGTGGAAGGCGCTCTCCATGAGGCCTTCGCCATGAAGAATCGTCTGGTTCTGATGGATTTCATCACCGACCAGCGCGAAAACGTCTATCCGATGATTGCCGCCGGCAAGGGGCATCACGAGATGCATCTTGCACCGGGCTCTTCGGAGCGGGAGCTCGCCTGATGCGGCACACGATTTCAATCCTGCTCGAAAACACGGCCGGCTCGCTTTCGCGCGTCGCTGGCCTGTTCTCGGCCCGCGCCTACAATATCGAGTCGCTTTCGGTGGCGCCCACCGAAGACCCGACTATCTCGCGCCTGACGCTGGTAACCCGCGGTTCAGACGAAGTCATAGAGCAGATCACCAAACAGCTCAACAAGCTCGTCGATGTGATTCGTCTCATCGATCTGAGCGAGGGAGCTGCCATCGAGCGCGAGATCATGCTCATCAAGATTCGCGCCAGCGGCGCCGAGCAACGCGATGAGATCGCACGCCTCGCCGACATCTATGGCAGCCGCATCGTCGATGTCACCGATTCCACTTATATCGTCGAGATGACCGGCGACACCGCGAAGCTCGATGCTTTTGTCGAAATCATCGGCGCTAAGCGCATTCTCGAAGTCGTGCGGTCCGGGGTGCTGGGCATCCTGCGCGGCACCAAGGCGCTCCGCGCCTGAATACTCAGTTCCCTTAATCCAAGCCCTACTTCCGGAGAAGTACCCCATGGCCCTTAATATTTTTTACGACAAGGACGCCGATCTGTCCCTCATCCAGCGCCGCAAGGTGGCCATCATCGGTTACGGCTCCCAGGGGCACGCACACGCCAATAACCTGCGGGATTCGGGTGTCACGGTGACGGTGGGGCTGCGTCCAGGTTCTGCCAGCTGGACGAAGGCCGAGAAGGCCGGTCTTGCGGTGAAGTCCGTACGCGATGCGGTGGCTGACGCCGATCTCGTGATGATCCTCGCCCCCGACGAACAGCAGGGCGACCTGTACCGCAACGATATCGAGCCTGCGATCAAGCAGGGCGCCGCGCTCGCCTTCGCGCATGGCTTCAATATTCACTTCGGACAGATCACACCGCGTGAAGATCTCGATGTCATCATGATCGCGCCCAAGGGACCCGGCCATCTGGTTCGCAGCACCTACCAGCAGGGAGGGGGAGTGCCGAGTCTCATCGCCGTGGCCCAGGACAGGTCCGGTCAGGCGCGTGACATTGCACTGTCTTATGCAGCCGCCAATGGTGGTGCCCGAGCCGGTGTCATCGAAACCAATTTCCGCGAGGAAACTGAAACCGATCTGTTCGGTGAGCAGGCCGTATTGTGCGGGGGAACCACCGCCCTCATTCAGGCGGGCTACGACACGCTGGTGGAAGCGGGTTATGCGCCGGAGATGGCCTATTTCGAGTGCCTGCACGAACTCAAGCTCATCGTCGACCTCATCTACGAGGGTGGCATAGCCAACATGCGCTATTCCATTTCGAACACGGCCGAGTACGGGGATTTCACGCGCGGGCCGCGCATCGTCACCGACGAAACCCGCGCCGAGATGAAGCGCATCCTCTCCGAGATCCAGAACGGAGAATTTGCCCGCGAGTGGATGGGTGAGAACAAGACGGGTGCCTCGGTGCTGAAGGCGAAGCGGCGGATCGCGCGCGGCCACGGCATCGAAGAGGTGGGTGAGCGCCTGCGAGGCATGATGCCCTGGATCAAGGCCAACCGCCTCGTCGACCAAAGCAAGAACTGATCTCGCCATGACCACGCCCCCGGAGCCGCGCGAGACGGGACCGGTTTTCCGGATTATCCCCCCGCGGGTAACGGGGGTGAGGGGGCGCGGTATCTACCTGCTGCCTAACCTGCTCACGACCAGCGCGCTGCTAGCCGGCTTCTATGCCATCGTCGCCGCGCAGCACGCCCAGTTCCAGGCTGCCGCGGTGGCTGTGTTCGCGGCCATGGTGCTGGACGGGCTGGATGGACGGATTGCCCGCCTCACCAATACCCAAAGCCTGTTCGGTGCGGAGTACGACAGCCTGGCCGACATGGTGTCCTTTGGGGTGGCTCCCGCAATTCTGGCCTATGAGTGGTTGCTGCACGAAACAGGAAAGT
>JBIKOF010000337.1:0-3220 GCA_044358205.1 Gammaproteobacteria bacterium
ACTGCGTAGAGCTCGCGCCCCGCAAAGCCCGTGGTGGCAAGCACCACCCGCCCAAGTGTCGGGACTTTTTCCACCAACACGCGTAGCGCCGTTTCACGCGAAAGTGTCGCGGACCGGCTGAAGTCAAACGCATTTCCTGCAATTTCCTCCGCCCGCCGGGGTTGCGGCAGCACCTGATTTTTCAGGGCATGCGGTGCCACCGTGCCCTTGTGCATGATGAAGGCATACGGCGTCTCGTGCGTATCCATGTGTGCCACTGCGCGGGCCAGTGCGGGCGACACATCTTCCACCTTGCGCGGAAAGATTTCCCACGGGATCCGCATGGTGTCGAACATCTGCTCGGTGATCTCACCCATGAGCGCGTGTTGAGGTTCGTCCTGCACGCCGGGCGCTCCGCGATGCGTACAGATGAGTAGCATCGGAATACGAAAAATGTGCGTGAGCGAAGTGAGGGGGCTGACTGCATTCCCGAGGCCAGAGTTCTGCATCATGGCCACACCGCGGCGCCCCCCGAGATAGGCTCCGGCGACGGCCGCGACCGCATCCCCCTCATTGGCGGCCGATACGTAGGTCAGCGCCTGATCATCGATGACGTAATTGATGAAGGGCGTCAGGAACGAGCAGGGGACCCCTGCGTAGAAATCAAAGCCGCGGAACCTGGCTGCTTCGACGAACTGGGAAGCTTCTAGCATGGGCGCTGTCCTCAGGAACCCGCAGTGAAATGGCCAGCCGATGCGAGATCCTGCAGCGAATTCACATCCAGCCAGTGTCCGTGCACGTACCACACGTGCACCGCGTGACCTTGATCGACGAGAAGATTGAGAAGGTCGGGCAAGCCGAGGCGGGCAAAATCGTCCCGCTGCTGCAATTGACGGAGGCCATACTCCAACCAGCGACGGCCTTCGCCACGCGCGCGAACCAGACCGATCCAGCGTCCGTTAGGGGCTGTACCGGATGCGGCCTCCCGGCCAAGTCTTTTGAGGGTGACTGCCTGTCCCCACATCGCGCGATCGTCCGGTTCGCTGCACCAGGCAAAGTCTGTCCTGGCCCCGAGATCTGCTGCATTGCTATCGACCACCACGGTGAGGGCTGCGTGATTTTCGGTGAGATCTCGCAGGATGTAGCTGCGGAAGAGCAAATCGCCGTAGCTGATGATCATGTCATCCGAGAACTGGTCGACTGCGCAGGCCAGGGAAGCAAGTTCACCCGTCGAGGCATGTGCTTCGTTGACTCGGAGCTTGATGCCTTGCACGTCGATCGCCTCCGCCCGATAACCTGCGACCACCGTGATGTCATCGATGCCACGCTTCTTGAAGCGATCGACCAGATGGCGCAACAGTGGTTTTCCACCGATAGGCAGCATGACTTTCGGCCGATCATCGGTGAGGTCGGCGAATCCTTCTCCACGGCTTGCAGCGAGGACGATGGCGCGGGTCTCATCCCGCAAGGAGGAGAGGTACCGCTCTTCGGCGGCCTCCAGTTCATCTGCGCCCTGCAGGCGAAATATTTCATCTACCGAGGCAATACGATCCTCTATTTCGTTGAGGGATTCGTGCTGGTGAATGTTCGCCGCTGCCTTTTGCATGGCGGCGACGGAGCTGCGAATGAGGTGATTGGCCCAGATGACAAGGCTGATTTTGGCCTTGCGGAAGACCTCGGTGGGCGTGCTGTAGTACTTGGTCGGAACAATCACCAGTGGCGAACGATTGGCCCACTCGCGCGCGAATTCCAGGATCTGGTCGGGCCGCGACAGCTTGCTGTGGATCAGGATTGCATCCGCGCCTGCGCGCCGATAAGCCTCGCCCCGGCGCAGCGCTTCTGCAATGTCCCACCCGGCGATGAGGGCCTCCACGCGCGCGACGATGGAGAAATCATCGTCGCGCTGACTGTCCTTGCCTGCGGCAATTTTTCCACAGAACTCGTTGACTTCGGCAAGAGGCTGGCGCTCGCCGGCGATGAAGCTATTCGTTTTCGGGAAAATCTTGTCTTCGATGCAGACCCCGGCGATCTCGCGCTGTTCGAGTTTCTTCACCAGTCGACGCATGTTGTTGAAGTTGCCATAGCCCGTATCGCCATCGAGAAGAATGGGGATGTGGGTGACATCGCTCATGAATTCGATTACTTCCACCACCTGGGTCCAGCTGGCTTCGTTGTTGTCGCGCACGCCGAGCTGCGCAGAAATAGCCAGGCCGCTGGCCCATATCCCCTTGAAGCCAGCTTCTTCGACGATGCGGGCGCTGATTCCGTTGTGCGCCTCGCAAATGAATTCGAGCGACGGCGACTGGAGCATCTGCCGCAGTTGTGTGGTTTTGCGCAGTGCTCCCGGGGGGGTGTCAGTCATGCGAGATGTCCAGTTGAGGGAGGATCTGCTCGCGGGCGCGCACGAGATCTTCCGGGAAATCGATTTCCATCCAGGGCAGGCGTGTGGTGCGCTCAAAGCCCAGCTTTTCTGTCCCCGCGAGAATCAGGTCGCGGATGGCTTCTTCGTAGGGATCATCCAGTCCGCCGGCTTCCAGCCGCTGTGCACAGTGGTGTAGCAAGGCCTGCGCGCCAGAAGTCGAAAATTTGAAGAAGCCCACGGACTCTCCCCAGGTATCCCAAGTGATGCCGGCAGCAGGTTTCTTGCGGAATTCGACGATTTCGCCCTGGCGCACGCAAATCTTCACCGGTTCATCACCGGGCACAAAGTCCTCATCAAGCAAAAAGCAGTTCTCGTGGATGCTGTCGACGAGGCGCTTGAGGAGGCCGCGGTGATAGAGCACATCAGCGTCCATCAGTAGCACTGGTTCGTGTCCCAGCGCTTCGCGCGCACACCACAGGCTGAGCAGGCTCCCGCGCCGGAAGTCATGGTTCATGATGCAGGTGACTGGCAGAGGGGCATTCACCACTGCCTCGCGCAGCAGCGCTGCCTCATACCCCACGCACAAGGTGAGTGATTCGATCCCGCAGGCAGCAAGGTTTTCAAGGTGGCGCTGGAGCAGGGTTTTGCCCCCGAAAGCCAGCAACGACTTCGGCTGCGAGCCGTGATCACCCAGACGATTTCCCACCCCGGCGGCAAGCATGACGGCGCGCATGGTTCAGCGTCCTCCGGGACGGAAAACCTGACGGAAGCCAAAATAGGCAATGGCATCCTTCATGTTAGACACGAAGCGCCGGATCGGATGCATGCCGGGACTGGTGACGTACTCGAGCGTAAGGGCGACCCGACGTTCACCCTCAG
>JBIKOF010000338.1:0-3214 GCA_044358205.1 Gammaproteobacteria bacterium
CCCTCGGTCGACCCGGATTTCAAGCCCCAGCGCATGGGAAATCACCACGCCATCATCTTCCCGTTTGGCGTTTTCAAAGGACCTACCGGCTACCTTTGCGTGGCCGCTCTGCAAATGCAGTGGAAGAACGTCTGTGCCTGTATCGGCCGGCCCGATCTGGCGAACGACCCGCGTTACGACGACACCTTGAAACGTGCGCAACGCCGCGACGAATTGATTCCAATCATCGAGAGCTGGATGGCGAGTCTTGGAAGCAACGAGGCAGTACTCGCCGCACTAGACACGCACCGGGTGCCGGCCACCGCCGTGATGAACCCCGCAGAAGCGCGCAACCACCCGTATTTCATCGAGCGCGGGACGGTGCGCCAAGTGCCCGATCGGATTTTGGGCACGCTCGATGTGCCTGGCTTCCCCTTTCGCTTTTCAGCCCAGCCTGAATTACCCGAGATAGAGGCGCCACTCCTGGGCGAACACAACGCGCCGATTCTGGCGCGGGTTCTGGGCTACGACGACGCGCATATCGCGGCCCTCACTGCGGGGGGCGTGCTGGTGTCGCGCCCGGAATAGCCGCATGCCGCGGCGTGCTTCTATAGGTGCGCGGCGCTCTCGTTCGGCACAAGCGCCTCAGTGGCCAGAACCAGGCGACCCGTCACTGCGCGCTGGGCCAGCTGGTCGAAAGCCTGTGGCAAATCCGTAAGCGGTAGGATGGCATGGACATGCGGGTGTAGAAGCCCGCGCGCGGCCAGATCCATCAGCCCGCGTTCAGCATGCGCGCCCGCTACCGGATCGACCCGTCCGTATTCTCCTGCGCGTACGCCGACCACCGAAAATTGCTTGATGAGCGCGTAGTTCACGGCGAGGGTGGGAATGCGTCCCGCGGCAAAACCAATGACCAGCAGTCGACCAAAGGGCGCGATGCAGTGCACGGATTCATCGAACACGTCGCCTCCCACCGGATCGTAGATGACATCCGCCCCGCGACCGCCGGTGAGTTCGCGCACCGCGTCGCGAAAGCGGGGTTGCCGCGTATCGACCAGCGCATCGGCACCCATACGCGCCGCCAGTGCGAGCTTGGCGTCACTGCTTGCCGCCGCAATGACCCGCGCGCCTAGCACCTTGCCGAGTTCGACTGCCGCAAGTCCCACGCCACCGGCTGCGCCATGCACCAGCAGTGTTTCACCTGGGCGCAGTCCCCCACGCGGCACCAATGCGACATAGGCTGTCTTGTAGGCCGTCAGGAAAGCCGCTCCGGTCGCGAAATCGAAGGGTTCGGGCAAGGCGAGGCATTGCGCCTCGTCTACGGTCAGTACCTCGGTATGTGCCCCATGACGAACAGCCCCAATGACCTTGTCACCCGGCTTGAAACGCGTGACGTCCGCGCCCACTCGCGTAACCACCCCGGCAGCTTCACTGCCTGGGGTGAACGGCAGTGGGGGTTTTAGCTGATAAAGCCCCTGCACCATCAGCATTTCGTGAAAGGCCACCGTGGCCGCGCGGACTTCGATGCGAACCTCACGCGCTGCGGGCGCTGGCGTGGGCACGCGATCAAAGGAGAGCTGGTGATAGTCGCCGAAGGCGTGGCAAAGCCAGGTGCGATGAGTGTCCATGCCATGAGTATAGGGGCGGCTCGCACGGGAATTCAGTAAGCTTGTGCTTTGATTCGAGGTCTTCTCATGTCCACACTCGCGAGTCCCGTCACGGCCATTGCCGAGATCCTCAAATCCCGCCAACAAACCGTGGCCGTCGCCGAATCCTCCATCGGGGGGCTGCTCTCGGCGTCCCTGCTCGCGGTGCCTGGCGCTTCCGCCTATTACCTGGGCGGGGCAATCGTCTACACCCTCAAGGCACGGGAAGAACTGTTGGGCCTGAGCCCCCAGACCCTGCGCGAACAAGTGCCCCTCACCGACGCCTATGTCTCGCGTTGCGCGCGCGCTATCCGGGAACGTCTCGGCGCCACATGGGGACTCGCCGAACTCGGGGCTACCGGCCCTGCAGGTACGCCCTACGGCCACCCGCCCGGAATTTGTGTATTGGCCGTGGAAGGCCCTGTTTCCCTGACCCTGCGCATCGAGAACGGCCGCGCGGACCGGGAAGGCAATATGTGGGAGTTCACCCATGCAGCCTTGCAGTTGTTCGAGCGCGCACTCACCACTTGAACCCGCCTCCGGTGAGCACACCCGCCCGCGACAGCGGCGCCTCCATCCGGGAACTGCTTGGCCATCGCGACTATGCGTGCTACGCCGCTGCGCGCTTCATGGCGACCCTTGCCTGGCAGATGCTCGCCGTCGCGGTGGGTTGGCAGACCTATGAAGTCACGCGCGACCCGCTTGCGCTGGGCGTGGTGGGACTGGCCCAGTTCCTCCCCTTCTTTCTGTTGGTGTTGCCGGCAGGACAGATTGCCGATCGGGCAGACAAGCGCCTCGTGCTCATTGGGGCCTATGCGTGCGAGGTGATCAGTGCCGCGGTGCTGTTGTGGTTCAGTCTGCGCGGCATGCAGGCCGCCCTGCCCATTTTCATCGCCATGGCCTTCTTCGGGGCGGGCCGCGCCTTCTGGATGCCCACTGGTCAGGCGATTACCCCAAGCCTCGTCCCGGCGCCGCTCTTCCCGCGCGCGGTCGCGCTGAATTCCACCCTCTATCAAACGGCCGGCATCACAGGCCCGGCGATCGGCGGCCTGCTCTATCTGGCAGGACCGGCTGTGGTCTATGCCAGTTCGGTGGGACTGCTATTTGCGTCCACCTTGCTCATTCTGCGCATGCGCCCCGTCCGGGCGAGTCAGCACGCTCCATGGCAGTTGCGCGACACGCTGCAGGGGCTTTATTTCGTGTTCCAGCGACGCAAGTTGCTGGGCGCGATTTCCCTCGACCTCTTTGCAGTGCTGTTCGGCGGCGCCACCGCCCTGCTGCCCATGTTCGCGGCCGATGTGCTGCACGTCGGGCCGGCCGGCCTGGGCGCCCTGCGCACGGCCCCGGGTATCGGCGCGGTGTTGATGGCGGCCGTACTCGCCGCACGTCCCTTACAGCGACATGTGGGGGCGTGGATGTTCGCGGGCGTGGCGGTGTTCGGACTGGCCACCCTGGTGTTCGGCGCCTCGCGCAATCTGTGGCTGTCGCTTGCGTCCCTGATGGCACTCGGCGCCGGCGACATGGTGAGCATCTACGTTCGGCACATGCTCGTGCAGCTCGAAACGCCAGACGCCCTGCGCGGTCGGGTC
>JBIKOF010000014.1:0-11021 GCA_044358205.1 Gammaproteobacteria bacterium
AGGACTCTTGCTCATGCCAGGACCTCGCGTTGCCGCAGATTGCCAGGGTCGTAAAACGGTTCATGAACCTGTGACGCTTCGATCAGCACACCCTCGCCATTTCTGAAATGCAGCCCCTCGCCGCTCGCCGGCATCCGCTCGAGCACCGCCAGCCCGATAGTGCAGCCAAGCGTTGGGCTCATGCCGACACTGGTGATGCGGCCCGCGATTTCTCCGTGATGGATCGCGAGATGACATTCCTCCAGCGTTTGGGCACGTGGATCCCGACTGGTGAAGGCCACCACCCGCCGGCTGGCAGCCTCGCGGAGAACTTCGAGCGCCGCCCGCCCCATGAAGTGGGGTTTGGAGAAGGCAACCATCCCGCCCAGTGGTGTTTCGAAGGGATGCATGACCCCGTCGGTATCGTGCCCCACGATGAGGTGTCCCTTCTCCAGTCTTAACAAGCGTTGCGTTTCGATGCCAAAGGGACGAAGACCCAGGTTGGCGCCTGCCGCACTGAGACGTTCCCACAGCAAGAGCCCGTCACCGTAGCGCGCATGCACCTCGAAGCCGGTTTCACCGACGAAACCGACCCGGATGAGACGCACCGGCAACCCGAATAGTGTCGTTTCGCGGATCCCGAGGAATGGAAACGCGCTATCGTCGAGCCTCTGAGGAGTGTGAGCCTGCAGAAGCTGCCGGGACGCGGGCCCGGCCACGTTCAGTGCACTGAGAACACGCGTGCGATCGATGACTTCCACATCGAGCCGCTCCAGAGCCGCGATCTGAGTGAGCAGTCGGAAGGTGGATTGCACATGTCCGGAGCCCGCCGTGACGTAGTAGTGCTCATCACCAAGGCGTGCGGCAATGCCATCGTCGATAAGCAGTCCTCGCTGGTCGCAAAGCAACACATAACGCGTCTTGCCTACGGCAAGGCTGTCCAGAGAACCGGTGTAAGCCAGGTTCAGCAGAACGAGCGCATCCGGTCCCAAGACCTCGATCTTGCCTAGCGTGGAGACATCAATCATGCCTACCCTCTCCCGCACGGCGCGATATTCCTCAAGCCGGCAGGCCTCGGGATCTCCCTCGCCGTAGTGGCGTGGACGTCGCCACGCGCCGGCCTCCATCCACACTGCCCCCGCGGCCTCATGCGCCACTTCCAACGCGGTACGCGCTTCGGGCCGCACACGACGCCCTGCCAGTACCCCTAGCGGGACGGGGTGGTAAAACGGTCGCGCCGTGGTAGAGCCCACCTCGTCGAGCGTCTTCCCAAGATGATCGGCAAGCCAGCGTGCAGCGTTAAGACTGGAGTGTTTACCCTGGCTCGGCCCCATGCCGTTGGTAGTGAAACGCTTCAGCAACTCGATGTTGTCGAAGCCCTCGCGGCAGGCAACGCTGAGATCAGCGAGCTGAATATCTTCATCGAAGTCCACAAACTCGCGCTTGCGAGGATGCGCGAACCACGGTTTCGGGTGAGAGCGGCGAATGCCGTCGCGAGAAGGTCGCGGGCGCGCGCGCGCTGCACGACCTAGACTGGCGAGAATTTCATCGGCTGCCGCTCGACCATCGGCCACCTTGTCTTCGAATGCGTATAGCCCGTTGACGCGTCCCGCGGCATGCACCCCTTCTGGCAAGTGCACCGGCACCATCTGCTCCAACGCGGGGTCGTGCGCAAATCGCGCGCCGCTTTGATGGAGAAGCTGGGTTGCAGGCGCCCAACCGACGCTCATCAAAAACCCATCGCAGGCCAAGGTCTGCGAATGGCCATCGCGTTCGAAGCGGATACCCCGGAGACATCCGTCGCCATCCGGCAAGGCCTCGAGACCCGTGATGCCCCGCACGAGGCTGACGCCCTGTGTCTGTAACTCGGTCTCGAATCCCGCGGAGGATCGACCGTCTGTATCAAGATCGAGCAGGGCGTCGATGCGCAGACCGCGCTCGGCAAACCATAGCGCCGCCCGGTAAGCGTCCGGGTTGCCGGCAAGCATCACGCCACGCGTGAATGGTGCCACTGCATAGCGCGCCACCAAGCGTTGCGCGGCGCTGGCCAACATGACGCCGGGCAGGTCATTGTTGCGGAAGATTGCGGGCTGCTCGATAGCGCCAGTCGCAATGAGCAGCCGGCGTGGCTGCACGACGCAGAGCCCGGTGGGCGCCACCACCCCCACTTCCAAATCGCTGTAGCAGCCAGCCGCGAAGGCGCTCGCATAGCGTGTGAGACGCGGGTGGTGGTCGAGTGCTGTCGTCACTTCATCCAGCCAGGCACGCTCCAGCGGTCCTGCAGAATGGACAACACTGCCGCCCAGCTGCGCGTTCTCGTCGGCCAGCACCACCGTGAGCCCGGCGGCCAGAAGTTCTCGCGCAGCGGCAAGACCGGCGGCACCGGCGCCCACCACCAGGCAGTCGCAGCGAAGATGCGTATGCGGTTGGCGGTCGCGGGGAAAATCGGCGTGCACTGTCCCGAGCCCGCTGATGCGCCGGATCAGGGCTTCCCAAAACGGAAAAAGCGCCCGGGGCCGGTGGAAAGTCTTGTAGTAGAAGCCCACCGGAAGCAGCGGCGCCAAACGTTCGATGAAGCGGCCCAGATCCCGCCGCAGCCCCCCCAGCGTGTTGACGGCACGGTACGCCTCACCTGCCACCAGCGCTTCCACATCTGCGCGAAGATTGAGGCGATCTGTCGTCTGTAGCAGGGCATTGGCATCGTGGTTGGCCGCCGACAACACACCCCGCGGCCGATGGTATTTGAAGCTCCGCCCGAGCACGCGTCGATTCTGTGCGAGCAAGGCACTGCTGACCGTGTCTCCCGCCCACCCGGCGAGCCTTTCCCCCTCGAAAGTGAAATCGAGCGTCCGGGTGCGGTCGATCCATTCACCGGGTTGCGGTGGTAAACGATGGCTGCTCATGCGCGACCCTCGTCTGGCACATCCCCGAGCTTCGACGCCGTGCGGATTTCCGACACCACATCGGTGCGCGTGTCGCGGGTGATTAGAAACCAAATCTGCGACGGTCGGTGCCACCACCACTCGCGCTTCACGCGCGCCGTGGCATCACCAAAGTAAAGCCCATGACGCACAGCATCTCCGTCCTCATTCACCAGTCCCTCAATCGAGCTGCCGGCACACACGAACTCGCTTGCCGGCCGCTCGCCAATCACTGGACAGTCGAAATACTTCATCTCAATGTCCCACTGCCGCGGCACCCTTTTCGCCTAGCGGCATCAGGCGCTCGAAACGCTCGGCACCGAAGGCGCTGATCAAGGGGTGGTTGGAATCGTTGGCGACAGTGCTCGCCATGGTTTCCCCACATACCGGCGTTGCCTTGAATCCCCAGGTTCCCCAGCCTGCGTCGAGATAAAAACCCTGCACGGCTGTGGTGCCCATCACCGGGGCGAAATCCGGAGTCATGTCGGCCATGCCAGCCCATTGCCGGTTGACCTTGACGCCCGCAAGAAACGGGAAGAGATCGAGAATCTGATCGGCCAGCGAGGTTACAAACTCCAGTGAAGAACGCGTGGAGTGCAGCTCGGCCGGGTCTACCGCAGCGCCCATCACCAGTTCACCGCGCGCGGTCTGACTGACGTAAACATGCAGACTTCCCGACACGATGATGGTGTTGAGCCACGGCTTCATAGGTTCGGTGACACAGGCCTGCAAGGGCACAATATCCACCGGACTAGGCAGTCCCACCATCCGCAGGGTGTACGGCGTGCTGCCGGCGACTGCCGAAAGAACCTTGCCGGTGCGAATACGTCCGAAGCGGGTTTCAACTCCGGTTACCCGGTTATCGGCGCGTTCGATGCCCGTGACTTCGGTCTGCTGGAAGATCTCCACGCCCAGTGCAGATGCAGCCCGCGCATAGCCCCAAGCCACCGCATCGTGACGCACGATGGAACCGGGTGCGTGGTAGAGCGCGCCGCAGATCGCGTGCCGCCCGCCGCAGGCGAGGTCAATTTCGGGACAGGCGCGTTTAACTTCATCTGGACCTACGACACGGCTGTCGATTCCATAGTGCCGATTGACCTCCGCGCGCCAGCGCGCGGTGCGTAGCGTCGACTCGTTGTGCGCGAGCGTGAAGTGGCCCCGATTGGTATAAAAGAGGTTGATGTCCAGCTCGCCAGCCAGTCCCTCGAACAGCTTCACACTGCGGTCGTAGAAACGCACACCCTCGGGGGTCAGATAGTTCGAGCGCACGATGGTGGTATTCCGGCCGGTGTTCCCGCCACCCAGATAACCCTTGTCAAAGACCGCGACGCGGGTGATGCCATGGGTCTTGGCCAGGTAGTAAGCGGCGGCCAGACCGTGACCGCCCGCCCCGATGATGACGACGTCGTAGCTGTCCTTTGGGCGTGTCGGTGTATTGAACCAGCGGGGCTCAGCATGGCCGGGCTTCAATGCATAGCGAAGAAGACCCAGGGACATTCAGGACTCGACGCGCTTTTTAGTAAACTTTTTTTACCATCATGCAACTTGACCCGCAAGCGTTCCGAGCCTGATTGGCTCAGAAAACGAGCGGAGGGGGATCCTTTGAGGAAGGAGGGACTTCGCACACGCCATCCGCGCGCAGGGTCGAGAGTGCCTCGGTCAGAGGGTGCGCAAAACGGAACAATAGAGAGCCGGGCGTTGGTCGCCTGGCGCCTGCCGCGTGATGGGAATCCTCGCCCCAACGATGGTCCTCAGTGGCACGCGGCAGACGCCTGACGTTCTGCATACCCACCGCGAGCCGAGGCTGGCGGTGGCGGTTTGAAGAATCAACTGCAAACCCAGTGCCAATAATCGCGGTGCGCCCGAATAGGGCGCCCCGGGAAACCGTATGGAAAACCGTCGCAATCGGGGGGACCCCGGCGCACACCGCCGCCGGGTTGGAGGTTGGCTGTCAGCCAAAGCCAGAACGCAATTTCCAATTGGTGTAGAGGCGCCGCGCGCGGGCGTTGAATTCGGGCATGCAGGCAAGGGTGCGGGCACCGAATTCGGCTGCCCCCGCCGCGCCGAGTGTCTGTTCCAGACTTGCGAGGTACGCCGGCACTGATGACCACTCATCCACCGCGGATGACGTTATTTCGATATGAAACTGCATGGAGAACGCGCCTTTGCCCCAGGCCATGGCTTGCACCGGGCACCGTGGTGAGGATGCGAGCAGTGCGGCACCTTCCGGCAGACGGGTCACTTCCGCGCCATGCCACTGCAGCACTTCAAACCGATCGGGCAGGCCATCGAGAAAGGTCGCGGTGCCCGCCGCTGGTGCAAGCTGCACCTCCATGATGCCAACTTCTGGCATTACGGCCCGCCCGACCGCTCCGCCCAATGCTTCTGCGAGCAGCTGATGACCAAGGCAGAAGCCTAGATATGGCAGGCCGCGCTCTCGCACGGCCTCGCGAATCGCGCGCTTCTCGGCCACCAACCACGGGTGCGCCTCCTCCTCCCAGACATCCATGGGACCGCCCATGACCCACAGCGCATCGAAATCATCGAGGGCAGGGATGGATTCTCCCTCGTCGAGCTCGACCACGGTCATGCGATGCCCCTCCTCCGCGAGGAAATCCCGGAAGACCCCGGGATGCTCGACCGCCAGATGCTGAAAAACCAACACGTGCTTGCTCGCCATGAACACATCGCTCCTGCCTATGAACCCGCTTCGTCTTCACACCGCATAAACCGTACCGCAAATCCCGGCTGGAAATCACATACACGAGACTCTAGTCTGCAAACCCGACCGCTCGATGATTATTTCTGGAAAGACTGCAATGGAACTCGGCTCCTATGGGGTGTTGCTGACGTCCGAAGGCGAACCCTTTGAAGCGCTCGAAGCGCGTGTTCGTGACATCACCGCGAGCGGCTACACCACCCTCTGGCTCCCGGAGTGCCATGGGCGCGAAGCGTTTGCCACAGCCGGCGCACTGCTCGCCCGGGACCCCGCCATTACCGTGGTCGGTTGCGGTCTCGACACCAGCTCACGCACGGCTGAGACCCTCGCGATGGCGCAGCAAACGCTCACCGAACTTTCCGGCGGGCGCTTCGTTCTGGGGCTAGACGCTGGCGACGGTAACGAACACGGCGCGGTTGTCAGTAAATCTAACGACGACGCGGGTCGCCTGCGTGTTGCCCTGGCGTTGCTGCGCGAAGCGCATACGTGCATCTCGCTCACGCGCTGTCTCGCACTGGAGGGGGACGCGCCGCAAACCGTCGAAACTGCGGCCTCCGGGGCGCTTACCACGGATATCGGCGAACTCCCGCTGGTGCTCACGGCGACGAGCACTGCGGAACAGACGCTGGCCGGGGAACTCGCGCAGGGAATTTTCGAGCCGCTGGCCACCCCGGAGACCGTCGCAATCGCCCGCACCCTGCTGGGCCCGACGCCTGCCCTCTGTGCCCTGCTGCGGGTGTGCCTTGTGGCAGATGTCCGGCGCGCACGTGCACTGGGCCGCCATGTGCTTGCGGGGGTGTTCGCAACCAGCAGGCACTGGCGCACACTGGTGGCGCGAGGTTGGGTGGAAGACGACTTCGCGTTTGGCGGCAGCGACCGCTTGGTGGACACCTTTCTCGCCTGGGGTGACGTCGAGGCGTTGCGTACACGGGTCGACGCCCTCCGCGCGGCAGGTGCTACGCATGTCGTAGTCCAAGCCCTCGACCCCGAAAATCCGGCGCGTCCGTGCTTGCGTGCGCTAGCCGCCCTGCGCGAGTAGAATCGCGCCGCCCGCGGTCGGCGGGCGCACATTCCGCATAACAGGACTCACGATGGCGCGTATCAGTAAAAACGTTTTCGTCCGGAAATCCGGTCTTGTGGCAGGTATCACGCTGATCGCTGCCGGACTGCTCGGAGGCTGCGCAGGTAACACCATCGCGCCGAGCTACACCTCGACCAATCCGAACATCCAGGTTGGAGGCACCAAGCCAGCCGATCTGCCGGCAACCCTCGAGAACGCGGGCTCTTTCTGCCTGCAGGTTACCGAGCGCTGGCATGAGGATGGAAAGACGCCAGACGGCCAGAAGCTCTTCGCCAAGGACACGGCACGTAAGGTCGTACCCTGCACCTCGCCCTGACTCTCGGCCTGAGCCCCGCTTTGCTCAGCGCGTCGCGCTGTCTGCAAAGCCGTCGCTGAAGGTCCCGTTGGCGCGCGGACGCGGGCCGCCGCTTCCACCCCCGTCTCTACCCGCGGCATCTTTGCGGCGGGTCGTCACGTGCTTCAGCACCGAGAGATAACCCGAACTGGTAAGACGTCGCGTGCCGTGGCCGTTGGCCACAAGGTCACGTGCCAGCTGCGGCAGCCGATAACACGGCACCCACATGCACAGATGATGTTCAAGGTGGAAATTCACCCAGTAGGGCGCGACCAGCGCCCGCGTCAACCAATTCGCGTGCGTCGTCCGCGCCTGCTGGAACGGATCCGATGGATCGGGTACCACCGCATGCTCGGCGATGTTGCGTATGCGCAGTACCCCTTGATGCCAGGTGAGCGCAGGCAGCACCCACAGCAAAGGATAGAGCAGCCAATGCCCCAAGGCTGCGAGTAAACCGAACAGCACGAGATTGGCTGCCACGGCAGGCCCCAGCGTACGCAGGAAATTGGCGAGTCGCGCGCTCACAGCTTGATCGGCGGAACCCAGCGCTGCCGCAAACTGACCCCGGCGCTGCGCGAGACCGGTCAGACCAGAGAGATCTCGCAGCAACTTGCGGCGCAAGCTGGCGCGCGAAATGGGATAGTGCCCGGTGAGCAGCAGGTCGGGATCCCCAGCCTGCAAGGTGTGCGCGTGATGACGCAGGTGATATCGGCGATACGCGTGCTGATCGGCAAACATGGGCCACGCACACAGGCCTTGCCCGAGCATGGTGTTGAGCCGGGGTGTGCGCGCCAGCATGCCGTGGGCGGCATCGTGCATCAGGATGAGCAGTCCGAGTTGCCGGCTGCCGATGACGATGCCGGCCACGATCCACACCAGCGGATGGGGCCAGATCACCGCCGCGCCCATGGCAAGTGCGATGACCGTCCACGCGTGTGCAACCAACGCCAAGCCCCATCCATTCGAGCGACGCCGCAGGGCTGCAATTTGCGGCTCTGAGAGCAGCTCGCGCGCAGCAGGTGACTGCTTCACGCGGCCGCCTCTAGCCAGCGCGCGATGCCGGCCTCGCCGTCCGCGGCCCACCAGCCAGCGAGCCGCCATTCGAAGCGCATCATGGTGGGCGTGTCCTTGAACAAAGCGGTCGTTGTGTACTGTGGATACTTGGACTGGAGTGCAGCGATTGCCTCTGCCCATTCGGGATACTTGTCTACCTCGACGCGTGTGGTGGCACGCAGGCGTATCCACCACAGATCACGCCAGTCATCGGCATAGTGATCGAGCAGCAGCATCACACCCGGCGCGCGCTCCAGCCGCGCCACCCGACCCAGTTGCCCGGCAGGTCCCTTGGGCTTGCCATCCAGCGGAGACCACAGATACCCCGCCGCGCGTGCGAAAACGATGGGCAGCGCTTCGGGCTCGTCCTTCAGGTCGCGCAGCGCCAGACGCGCAACCGGCTGGGTGTCCAGCACCGCGTCGAGCATCCCGGTCGGGAGATGGGACACCTCAGGCGCCCGCCAGAATCACGCGCTCCTGCGTGATAACGAAATCGAGCGGCTCGATTACGAAGTTATGCTCGTCTGCGCGCGTCGCTGCGTACTCTGCGGTGAGCGCCGAGGCACGCATGGCGGCCGTATCGTCGAACCAGGTCAGGGCTACGCCGTCGAGGACCGGCTCACGACCGTCGCGATAGGCCGAGAGTCGCGTGTGGCTTTGCACGTAACGCAGGATCTGGGGGATGTGTCGCGCCAATGGGCCGTGGACCTCGCTCCAGTAACGGTGGAACTCCTCGGGTGAAAGATCAGTCCGCCGCAACACCAACTCGATATTTTTCACGCCCCCGGCGGGCATCGGTCCCTCCTTGATGAGCACATCCTCCGTCACGATTTCGCGGCGGGTTTCGATATCCATCAGCGCGGGCTCATCAGCCAGTACGGCAGCCATTTCGGCCGTTCCCGCCAGCGCCCGCAGCGCGGCGGTGTCGTCAAACCACAGCTCTGCACAGCCATCGATTGCCGGTTCGCCCTTGCGATAGGCGCCGGCCAGCGTCTGCGACTGCACGTATCGCCGCAGCCCGGGCAGACGACAGACCAGCGGGGCATGGCGCTCTACCCAGTGCTGTCGGAAGGCATCAAGGTCGAGTCCCGGACGGCGCTTGAAAACAGTGACTACCTTGATCATCACACTCCCTCCTCACGACCCAGACTATTCGCCAGCGCATCGCGAAAATCTGGATGAGCGATGGCTATCAGCGCCTCCGCTCGTTCCCACAGATCGCGTCCCTTCAAATGCGCAACGCCGAACTCGGTGACCACGCAATCCACGGCGAAGCGGGGCGTGGTAACCGGCGCACCCGCTGCCAGTCGCGCCACTATTTTCGAGTGACGTCCGTCATCGGTGGTGGCCGGCATGGCGATGATCGAAATTCCACCCTCACTTTGCGCCGCCGCCTCGACATAATCCATGCTGCCGCCCACGCCACTGATCGGCAGGGTGCCCAGAGTCTCGCCGTTGCTCTGTCCCTGCAAGTCGATTTCGATGGCCGAGTTGATGGACGTGAAGCGCGGCAGGGCGGCTAGACTTGCCACCCGGTGAGTGACTCGCAGTGGTGCCATCCGAACCCGCGGATCGCGACCGCAAAAATCGAAAAAGTCCTGCTCGCCGGCCAGTTCTCCCGCGGTCACGGAAGGATCGTGGCGCGCGTCGGCGAGGAATTGCATAAGACCGCTCGTGAGCAGCCCGGAGAACAGATGGATTCCCTGTTTCTCGGCCAGGCGCGCAAGCACCCGATCGGGCACAGCACCAATGCCAAGCTGGACCCATGCATGGTCGGGCACGAGATCGAGCACATGCTGCAGGATCGCCTCGTCGCGGTCTTTGGCCGGGGGCGTACGATAGGTCGCCAGCGGCGTGGCGGACTCCGTTGCAAAGACGATGCGATCGAGAGGGATCCGACTCTCGCCCGCCGTGACCGGCATGTTGGTGTTGAACTCCGCAATCAGCAGCCCGGCTTCCAGCGCGAAGTCGAGAGCCCCCCCCACCGACACGCCCAGACTGACCGTCCCGTCCGGCTGCGGCGCCGAAGTCTGAACGATCACCGCATCGGGGCGGATTGGCCCATCGCGCCCGACCACACGATTCAGGTCTCCGAGGCGTATTGGCACGAAGCCGACTTTTCGCCGATCGTTTTCCCGAAACAGCGCGCGCAGCTGCCCCGAGGCCTGCCAGGTACGGAAGCGGAAGTGTTCACCGAGGCCGCGCTTGAGATACCCGTAACCACCAAAGCCGAAACCTTGATATACGGTGAGATTGCTGAAGCGTTCGACACCGGCGGCAAACGCGTCGAACAAAGCGATTGGTTCGGCGCAACCACCCGGCATGATGAGATTGGCGTTGTCGGGAATCGCGGCTATTGCTTCCGCCGGTGTGACGATTTTCATGCGGGCTCCTCGGTTCGAGTCCGCGAGTGTACCTGCTGCGCGCTCCGGAACATCCCACCCCGCGACCCGTAAGCCTCAAGCGGACGTGCAGTGAGATGCCCTTCGCTGCCATCTGCTAGCCCGCGGAGGGCGCTCACTGTGCGGCCGCCACAACTCCGGGCTAGACATCACGCATGCGGGACGCGCGGCGGTCGCCCCTGCATTCCACAAGAGCAACTCGGGCCGCACGGCGGTCGCCCCTCCGCGCTTCACGCTACGCGAGGCGCGCTCCGGAGCATCCCACCCCGCGACCCGTAAGCCTCAAGCGGACGTGCAGTGAGATGCCCGCAGCGGGCATCTGCTAGCCCGCGGAGGGCGCTTACTGTGCGGCCGCCACAACTCCGGGCGAGACATCACGCACCAGGGCCGCTCGGCGGTCGCCCCTCCGCGCTTCACGCTGCGCGAGGCGCGCTCCGGAGCATCCCACCCCGCGTCCCTTAAACCTCAAGCGGGCGTGCAGTGAGATGCCCGTAGCGGGCATCTGTTAGCCCGCGGAGGGCGCTCGCTGTGC
>JBIKOF010000339.1:0-3193 GCA_044358205.1 Gammaproteobacteria bacterium
TGCTCTCGGATGCAGCGATTGGCGGCCTGGTCGAACGCCTCGCCGCAATACCGCATCTCCGACGGGTTCGGGTGCACAGTCGGGTTCCGGTGGTGATCCCCGCGAGGGTTACGTCCGGACTGCTGGTGGCACTCACTCGCACGCGACTTTCACCCGTCATGGTGCTGCACCTGAACCATCCAGCGGAACTCGATGATGAGGTCGCACAGGCTGGGCACGCCCTCGCCGCCCAAGGCATCCTCACCCTGAACCAATCAGTCCTCCTTGCCGGGGTCAACGACGAACTGGGTGTCCTTCGGACGCTGTCGCAGCGCCTCTTCGCGGCACGAATTCAGCCTTACTACCTGCATTTACTCGATCGGGTGCACGGCAGCGCGCACTTCGAGGTCGACGAGACTCGCGCTCGAACCCTGTATGGCCAGCTCCACGCCTCACTGCCTGGTTATCTCGTGCCGCGACTGGTGCGCGAAGAACCCGGCATGTCTGGCAAGACCTTGCAACTGCCAACCGATACAATCATCGACCCGCTGGCGTCGCGTACTGCCGCCACCTCTTACATTTACCCGGAGTAACCCGATGTTTCGAATCCGATCGACTGTGACCGCCGCCCTCCTCCTCGCCAGCGTGACCGCGGTCGCCCAGGCCCCTGCCACGCCCGCGGCGACCAAACCGCCAGCGCCCTTGCCCTATGGTCCGGCGATCACGCTTGGCGACGCCCACGCCTGCGCCAAGGCAGTTCGCGAAGAAGCCGCGCGCCATGGGTGGCTCATGGTGGTCACGGTGGTCGACAGTGGCGGCAATGAAGTCCTGACCGAGCGCATGGACAACGCGCAGTTTGGCTCGGTTGCACCTGCGCTTGCCAAAGCTCGCACAGCGGCCGGATTCCGACGATCGACCAAGGTATTCGAGGACATGATCGCGCAGGGTGGAACTGCGCTGCGCGTGATGACCATCCCGGGCGTCATTCCAATCGACGGAGGTCTGCCAGTGGTGCGTAAGGGGCAGATTATCGGCGCGGTCGGCACCTCGGGGGGCACCTCTGCCGAAGACGGTATCGCGGCTGCCGCCTGCCAGGGCGCCATCGCGCCCTGAGCGTCCCTCGGTGACAGGCCCCGTTCCATGCGGGACGGGGCTCCGAGACGGGCCTCAGACGATTCGCGTCTTGCGATCTCCCCAATACCGGTCGCGCAGCAGGCGCTTGTAGAGCTTGCCCGTCGGCAGCCGTGGCAGCTCGGCCTCGAAGTCTATGGACCGGGGGCATTTCTGCCGGGCGAGATTGGCCTGGCAAAAAGCCATCAGCTCCGCCACCAGATTCGCGTCCGGCATCACACCGGGCATCAGCTGCACGACGGCCTTCACCTCTTCTCCCAAATCCTCGTTGGGCACGCCAAACACTGCAGCGTCCGCGACCTTGGGGTGGGTGATAAGCAGGTTCTCGCATTCCTGCGGGTAGATGTTCACCCCTCCCGAAATGATCATGTAGGTCTTGCGGTCGGTGAGGTATAGGAACCCGTCGTCGTCGACATAGCCCACATCCCCTACGGTACTCATGCTGCCATCGGCCGAGCGGGCTTCGCGAGTTTTAGCCTCGTCGTTGTAATACTCGAAGGGGGTCGCCGTCTTGAACCAGACGGTGCCCGGGATGCCCGTCGGGCAGGGCTGTCCCTCCTCGTCGAGAATGTGCAGGTCGCCCAGCAGAACCCGGCCAACGGTGCCGGGATGTGCCAGCCATTCTTCCGGTGTACAGGCGGTAAAGCCCAGTCCCTCGGTGGCGCCGTAGTACTCATGCACGATCGGGCCCCACCACGCGAGCATGTCGCGCTTCACCTGCTCCGGACACGGTGCTGCGGCATGAACCGCAAATTCGAGCGACGAGACGTCATAGCGGGTTCTTGCTTCGTCCGGCAGCTTCAACATCCGGCTGAACATGGTGGGAACCAACTGACTGTGAGTCACCCGGTGGCGCTCCACCAGCGCCAGGTAGTGCTCGGGGTCGAAGCGTTCCATGATGACCGTGGTGGCACCGTTGCGGATGGCAAGCCCGACGGCTGCCTGCGGGGCCGAGTGATAGAGCGGCGCAGGCGAGAGGTAGACCATGTCGCTGCGGTATTTCCACAGGCCGTTCACAAACTGGTAGAGCGGTAGCCACGTGCCAGGGGGCACTTCGGCAAGTGGGCGCAGAATGCCCTTTGGTCGCCCTGTGGTTCCAGATGAGTACAGCATGGAGCAGCCGAGCTGTTCATCGGCGATCGGGGTGTCGGGAAATCCCGCTACGGCCTTTTCATAGGCCTTGAACAGCCCTTCGTCGTCACCATCGACGACGAGCACGAGACTGATCCCAGGACACTGAGCCAGCGCTTCCGCCGCCAGCGCCTGCCGGGAGCGGGACGTCACCAGCACCTTGGATTGGCTGTCGTTCAGAATGAATGCGAGCTCGTCCGCCGTGAGGTAGCTGTTGATGCAGGTGTAGTAAAGCCCGCTGCGTTCACCCGCGCCGCAGATTTCCAAATAGCGCGCGTGGTTCTCCATGAAAATCGAGAAATGATCGAGGCGCTGCAACCCGTGGGCCCGCAAGAGATGCGCGAGACGATTGGCGCGCGCCTCGAACTCGCCATAAGTGATGACCTCTCCGCTTGCCCCCATGATGATGCAGGGTTTATCGGGATTTCTTGTCGCATGCTCGCCCGGGTACATCTTTCGCGCTCCTCCCACTATCGCCACCGCGCGCTCGCGTCGGCAGCCCTTTATGAAGGGGGTGATGGTACACGCCATTGCAAGCGCTGAGCACGGTCAAACGCAGGCTCGACGCATCCTGCGTGATGGGCGATGCTCCGTCCGACATCAATTCCGGATCGCCAACATGAACCTGCCCGCAATTCCGCTGATGACCCTCGATGGACAACAGACGCACCTGGACGTCTACGCCGGCAAGGTGCTGCTGGTCGTCAATGTTGCGAGTCGCTGTGGGTTCACGCCCCAGTACACAGGACTGGAAGCGCTGTGGCGGCGTTATCGGGAACAGGGACTCGTCGTGCTGGGGTTTCCCTGCAACCAGTTCGGACATCAAGAGCCGGGCGATGCCACTGAGATCAAAGATTTCTGTACCACACGCTACGACGTGAGTTTTCCCCTGTTCGAAAAGCTCGAAGTGAACGGTCCCAACGCCCATCCGCTGTTTTTGCACCTTCGGGAG
>JBIKOF010000340.1:0-3187 GCA_044358205.1 Gammaproteobacteria bacterium
GGTCGAAGATGTTCCAAGTAAGGCTTGGGCCTATCGTCAAGAATGGAGCGCCCGGTGCCGTGAGGTTGGACAGCTGGGCCGCACCAACTCCCGCGAGCGCTCCGAAGCGCACGGTCGGGAAAAGATCGGCAGTTGCCACGCCAATGCGTGCCGTCGCGCCCGCCAGCGCATGTTCAGCTGCGGTGATATCCGGACGCCTGCGCAGCATTCCGGCGGGATCACCGGTTGCGATGAAGGGCGGCATGCTGGGCAACGGTTTGTCCTGTCGCAGGCGCTCATCCAAAGCACCCGGCGGACGTGCCGTGAGCGTGGTGAGGCGGTTGAGCGCGGCTTGTCGCTGGGCCTCCAGTCGCGGGATGGTCGCCTGGGAGGCGAGCAACTGGGTGCGGGCACGTGCAACATCCAGTTCAGTCGCCGCGCCTTCGCTGTTCAACAAATTCACGAGTTCGAGGGTCTGCTCCTGAACTTTCACATTGCGGTCGGCTACGTCGAGTCGAACTTGCGCGCCGCGCAAGTCTAGATAGGCACGCGCAACCCCCCCCAGGACAGACACCATCACTCCCCGTCGCACCGCTTCGCTGGAGCCTAAATCAGCCTCAGCCGCTTCGATGGAGCGTTGCACGCGCCCGAACAAATCAATTTCCCAGGTGAGATCGAAACCGAAGGTTCCGCCTAGCGTCGTTGGCAGGGCATTTTCTGCGCGGCCTCCCGGAAACTGAGCCGAGGCGGGCCGACGCTCGATCACCGCTCCATTTACATCGACACTCGGAACACGCCGCGTCTGCGTCTGGTCGAGCAACGCTCGAGCTGCCTCCACATTCGCGGCCGCGATCCTGAGGTCGAAGTTGGCGGCCCTTGCATCCGCGATCAACGCATCGAGTTCCGGGTCGCGTACGGCTTCCCACCAGGCTGCGGCTGGTTCATCGGTGCGAAACCCGGGCTTGGCACCGGCTTCCTGCTTTGCCGCAGTGGCGAGCGACGGGAAACTGCTCACCTCTGCCGCGGTGGTCGCAGGCGCACCCTCAAAATCGGGACCCACCGCCTGACAGGCCGCGAGCACCGCAACCAAACCGAGCGGCAGGCTGCGCGAGATGCGCTTAGAGAAAGGTGAGCGGATCACGCTGACCCGCCTTCCCGGCGACGCCCGAACTGCTGTGCGAATCCGCGGCACACCATGTAGAAAATTGGCGTGAAGACCAGCCCGAAAAGCGTCACCCCGAGCATGCCCGAAAACACCGCGGTCCCAAGCGATTGGCGCATTTCAGCGCCCGCCCCGGTGGCCGTCATCAGCGGCAGTACGCCCATGATGAACGCGATGGAGGTCATGATGATGGGGCGCAGGCGTGTCTCCGCTGCGCGCTGTGCGGCCGCTCGTCGGTCCAGCCCACCCTTCTCGGCCTGTCGTGCGAATTCGACGATGAGAATGGCGTTTTTTGCGGCAAGCCCAATGAGGACCACAAAGCCCACCTGCACAAGAATGTTGTTGTCCATGCCGCGCAAGTTGATACCGATGAGCGAAGCCAGAAGGCACATCGGCACGATGAGCACGACAGCCAGTGGCATCATCCAGGATTCGTACAGCGCGGCGAGCACCAGAAACACGAACACCACGGCGAGCCCGAACGCGATGGGAGCGGTATTGCCGGCCATCTTTTCCTGAAGGGCCAGATCGGTCCACTCATAGCCATAGCCTTCAGGCAGAGTTTCTTCCGCAATGCGCTCAACTGCCGCGATGGCCTCGCCAGTCGAGTAGCCCGGCGCCGCAACGCCCTGCACTTCGACAGCGGTATACAGGTTGTGGCGCGATACGCGGTGGGGTCCCGTGATGTCACGCAGGCGGGTTACCGAGCCTAGGGGCACCATGGCGCCATTATCGGATCGCGTCCGTAGCTTGAGCAGATCTTCTTTCTGATCACGATAGCTGCCCTCGGCCTGCGCAGTCACCCGATAGGTACGGCCGAGAAAGTTGAAGTCGTTGACGTAAGCCGACCCGAGATAGACCTCCAGCGTGTCGAGTACGCGCTCAGCAGGGACATCGAGCTTCTCAGCACGAACGCGGTCAATATCAGCAAAGATTTTGGGCGTCTGGGTATTGAATGAAGTGAAGACCCGCGCGAGCTTGGGCTCGGCACGACAGCGCGCGATGAATTCCTGAGTGACTTTTTCCAGTTCTGCAATGGAATGACCTCCGCGGTTCTGGATGAATAGCTTCCAGCCACCACTGGTGCCGATGCCGCGCACTGGCGGCGGCGGCACGACGAAGGCCACCGCTTCCTTGATTGAGCTGAGCCGCTTCTGGGCCTCTGCCACGGTTTCTTCGAAAGTAATCCCCATGCGCCGCCGTTCTGCATAGGGCTTCAGTGGCGTGAAGATGGCGCCGGCATTCGGCGCGTTGGTGCGCGTGGCGCCGTCAAAACCCGCGAAACCGGCCGTGTGAAGCACCTCCGGCATATCCATCAAAAGCTTCACAGCTTTCTGGATGACCTTGTCGGTGCGCGCAAGGGACGCCCCGGGCGGCAACTGATAGGTGGTGATGATGTAGCCCTGATCCTGCTGCGGGATGAAGCCCGTGGGAGTCGCTGAGAAACCGATCCCCGTCACGACCACCAGCCCGGCGTACAACACCAGCATGATTCCCGCCATGCGGAGCACGCGGGCGACCAGCCACGAATAGCGGTTGGCAAAGCTCATGAAGCCTAGGTTGAATCCTCGTCCAATGACCGCGAAGGGCATCATCAAGGGATGGGGTTTCTTTTGATGGGCCGCCACCGCATCGGCGTGGGGCCGCAGCAGCAGCGCCCCCAACGCGGGCGAGAGTGTCAGCGACACGATGGCGGAAATCACGGTTGCACTGGCCACGGTAAGCGCGAACTGTCGATAGAAAGCGCCCGAGATCCCGGTGATGAACGCGGCTGGGACAAACACTGCGCACAGCACGAGAGCGATGGCGATGAGGGCCCCGCCAACCTCATCCATGGTGCGATGGGCAGCTTCTCTGGGCGCGAGGCCTGCGCCTAGATAGCGGGCGATGTTTTCCACCACCACGATGGCATCGTCGACGGCGATTCCCACCGCCAGCACGAGACCGAACAGGGTGAGATTGTTGATGGAGAACCCGAAGGCCTGCATGACCGCAAAAGTGCCAACGAGGGACACGGGAATGGCAATGATCGGAATAAGCGCGGCG
>JBIKOF010000341.1:0-3177 GCA_044358205.1 Gammaproteobacteria bacterium
CGACGATAACCGGCAAGCCGGTTTCTTCCATCAGCAGGCGGTCCAGATCGCGCAAAAGCGCACCGCCCCCAGTGAGAACCATGCCGCGTTCCGCCACATCCGACCCCAATTCGGGCGGTGTTTTCTCGAGCGCGGTCTTCACGGCCTGCACGATACCGGCGAGCGGTTCCTGCAAAGCTTCGAGGATCTCGTTGCTGTTCAGGGTGAAACTGCGCGGGAGCCCCTCCGCAAGATTGCGGCCCTTGATTTCAATCTCGCGCAAATCATTGCTGGGATAGGCGCAGCCGATCTCGTGTTTGATACGCTCTGCGGTGGCGTCCCCGATGAGGCTACCGTAGTTGCGGCGCACGTAATTGACGATAGCGTCGTCGAAGCGATCGCCGCCGATGCGCACCGAGTCGCTGTAGACGATGCCGTTGAGCGAAATGATGGCAACCTCGGTGGTACCGCCGCCGATATCGAGCACCATGGAGCCCCGGGCATCGCTCACAGGCATCCCCGCCCCGATCGCGGCCGACATGGGTTCCTCGATCAAGTGGACTTCCCGCGCGCCCGCGCCCTCTGCGGACTCCTTGATGGCACGTCGCTCCACCTGGGTAGAACCGCAAGGGACGCAGATCAGCACACGGGGGCTAGGTTTGAAGATGGAATTGCCGTGCACTTTGCGGATGAAATGCTGAAGCATCTTCTCCGTGACAGTGAAATTGGCAATGACCCCGTCCTTCAGCGGACGAATGGCTTCGATATGGCCTGGGGTCCTGCCGAGCATGCGCTTGGCTTCGATACCGACAGCAGCGATTTGCTGGGAGCCGCTGTCCTTGCCCCGACGAATGGCGACCACGGAGGGCTCGTTAAGAACGATGCCCCGGCCACGCACGAAAATAAGGGTATTGGCGGTTCCGAGATCGATCGACAGGTCGTTCGAAAACACGCCCCTCAACAACTTGAACATCTGGTCGAACCTCTGGCCTGCAAGTAGGGTAGGCTGCGCTGCGGGCAGCAGCCAACGGCTGGAACGAAATGAACGTGGTAGACTTCGGGCGCCGACGGGATGACCAGAAATGCCACGATGCGCATCGAAAGGACTGCGGGCGCGCCCGAAATGGTCCGCTAATGTAGCAGCGGTCCTGCGCTTCGGCAAGCTGGCCCGGCGCAGAGAAATCCTTTCCCGATCAAGAGATAAGACTCCAAACGATGCTCAAGGAAGCCCAGGTGCAAAGCCTCGCCCGGCTGGCCCGACTTGCATTGCGCGAGGATGAACTGCCTGCGCTTGCACACCAGCTCTCGGGTATTTTTGAACTAATCGAACGCATGAACGCCGTCGACACCGAGGGCGTCGAACCGCTGGCACACCCTGTCGAACCCCAGCCGCGCCGGCGGGCGGATGAGATCACCGAGCACGACCAGCGTGAGGCGTTCGCCTCGGTGGCGCCCAAGGTTGCCGACGGGTACTACCTTGTCCCGCGCGTCATCGAGTAAGGCTATGGATTTTCCTGTCACAGTTGCGGGCCTGAGCGCCGGCCTTGCCCGCGGCGATTACTCCAGCGTCGAAATCACGCGTGCCCTTCTGGCGCGAATCGCCCGACTCGACCCGGATCTGAACAGCTTCATCACCGTCACCGGGACGCAGGCGATGGCCGCCGCGGAGGCTGCCGACGCGCGACGTGCCCGGGGTGAAGCCGGCCCACTCACCGGTATTCCCTATGCGAACAAGGATATTTTCTGCACCCGGGGAGTGAAGACCAGCTGCGGCTCACGGATGCTCGATAATTTCGTAGCGCCCTACGACGCTACCGTGGTTTCCCGCCTGACTGAAGCCGGGATGGTGATGCTGGGCAAGACGAACATGGATGAGTTCGCCATGGGTTCGTCCAATGAAACGAGCTTTCACGGTGCCTGCCGTAACCCGTGGGACCGGACACGAGTCCCGGGGGGATCGTCCGGTGGTTCGGCGGCTTCAGTAGCCGCGCGGCTCGTGCCCTTCACTACCGGTACCGACACCGGTGGTTCGATCCGGCTGCCGGCCGCCTATTGCGGGGTGAGCGGCATCAAACCTACCTATGGTCGGGTTTCCCGTTACGGGATGATCGCCTTCGCCTCCAGCCTCGATCAGGGCGGGCCCATGGCCCTCACCGCCGAGGACCTCGCGCTCACCCTATCTGCCATGGCGGGATTCGACCCGCGCGACTCCACGTCTACCGACGTCGCGGCGGAAGACTTCACGCGCCTTTTTGCTTCACCACTCGCCGGGTTGCGCATTGGTTTGCCGCAGGAATTTTTTGATTCCAGCCTGAATGCCTCAATCGGAGCGCTGCTGGAAGACAGCATCAGGGAACTCGAGCGTTTGGGTGCCTCCTGTGTCCCGGTCTCCTTACCCGCGACTGCCCATGCAGTACCCGCGTATTACATCATTGCCTCCGCTGAATGCTCGTCTAACCTGTCACGCTACGATGGGGTCAGGTTTGGGCATCGGTGTGAGTCGCCGCGCGACCTCACCGATCTCTACGAACGTTCGCGCGCCGAGGGTTTTGGCGCGGAAGTAAAAAGACGCATCCTGATGGGGACTTATGCCCTGTCCACCGGGTACTACGATGCGTATTACGCCAAAGCGCAGAAGCTACGCCGGCTCATCAAAGACGACTTCCAGCGGGTTTTCAGTGAAGTGGACGTGATTCTGGGACCGACCTCGCCAACGGTCGCATTCGGTTTAGGACAGAAGTCGGACAATCCTGTCGAGATGTATCTCTCCGATATCTACACCACTGCCGTGAATCTGGCCGGTCTGCCAGCGCTTTCCGTGCCGGTTGGATTTGTCGACGGAATGCCCGCTGGCCTGCAACTGATCGGGAATTATCTCGATGAGGCCCGCCTTCTGGCCGTTGCCCATCATTATCAGCAAGTAACCGGTTGGCATCTGATGGCACCTTCCATGGAGGGCCAGGGATGAGCAAATGGCAACCGGTGATTGGGCTTGAGATTCACGTCCAGCTCGCGACGCGAAGCAAGATATTTTCGGGTGCCGCCACGGCCTACGGGGCCGAACCCAACAGCCAGGCCTGCGCGGTAGACCTTGGACTGCCGGGTGTACTGCCTGTGTTGAATGCCCGCGCAGTGGATTTTGCGATTCGGTTTGGATTGGCCATCGAGGCGCAAATCTCTCGGCACTCTATTTTCGCT
>JBIKOF010000342.1:0-3171 GCA_044358205.1 Gammaproteobacteria bacterium
TTGCGGCCGAGGCTTTCCCGCAGGCCCGGGATGGCCGACCAGTTGATCTGAAGACCCGGGGCGATGACCAGCGCATCGTAGGTCAGCTGCGTTCCGGCCTGGGTCCGAACAGTCGAGGTCTCCGGCTGGAACTCGGCCACCGCGTCGCGCAGCCACTCCACGCCCGGCGGAATGACCTCGGCCATACGCCGCTGGCTGTGTTCACGCGGATAGACGCCGCCGCCCACGAAAGTCCACAGGGGCTGGTAGTAGTGAAACTCGGCTGGGTCGACCACCGTCACCCGTGCGCTTGGGGCCAGACGCTTGATGCGTCCGGCGGCATTCAGGCCCCCGGCACCGGCGCCGACGACGACAACGTTCCACTGCCTGGCCATACCCCGCTCCTTCATCCGCTGTGCCGATTGACCGAGGGGCGCACTATAGGCACCGAAGTGGAGCGCTGTCACCGCCGGTCCACCCGCTACACTGTGGCCGGAGCCATCGCAAAGGGCCTCGAACTTGTTAACCGACGGGATTGAGTCTCCGGGTATCGCAGTCATCCTTGCCGACCGGTCGCGCATTTTTCGTCGCAGCTGCGTCACCTGGCTCGCGCTCGCGAGCCCAACGCTGCAGGTACACGAGGTCGAGAACGCGCGCGCCTTGCCGGACGCACTGGAGGCCGTGCCGCATGCATGGAGCCTGATCGATCCGGCGCTGCTGCGCTCAATACCCGCGGCGACGGAGGCTCGTTTGCGTCAATCCCGGGCGGGTCTGGTGTGGCGAAGCCCGGAGCCTCCGGCCCGTGGAAGTCCTGCCAGCGCCCGTCTCGCATTTCATCTGCCGCGGCCACGCGACCCTCAGCGCTTCCTCGAACAATGGCGATATCTCACGGCCCTCGCCACCGCGGATCTGGTCGAAGCCGGCACGGTTGGCGAGATCCTGGGTTTGGCACCTACACGCGCCGCGGCCTATCTGGCGGCGTTTGCGGAGGAAACTGCGCGCTGCGTGTTGGATATGGAAGCCGGGATCTCGGCGCAGTCCCCGTTGCAAATCAATGCCGCTCGCCATGCGTTGAGCGGCTGCGCCGCGGCCATGGGCGCACGCGCCCTCGCCCGGCGAGTCACAGGTCCCGATGAGGCCGCGCTCATCACGTTGAAGACCACCCGCGAGCGAACGCTGGAAGTGCTGGCACTCGCGGCCCAAGCCTATGGGGTGGACTCACCGGCCTGAATGGCTCCTGCGCCGCCCAGAAGGCGCGCGACGTCGGCTTGCGCGTCGTAGGCTTCCTTTTCCAGCGGGTGATGCGTGTCCTGGCATCCGGCACAGCGGGTCATTTGCCGCACGTATTCGCATTTGAAGCCGGCCGTGCCCAAGCGCTGAAACTGCGCCACATGGACCCACTCATGCGCGAGGATTTCGGTAAAAAGCGCCTCGCTCATGCCACGGAGCGAATCATCCAGCAGTATCGTGCCGGGGGCGGGCACCAGGCCGGTGCCGTTAACCAGCGGGCACAGCCGGACCTCCACCGAATGCCTGCCCGAGGGCGGAACGCGTCCCAGTGCTTCAAGGCGATCGAAAGCCCGCGAAACGCGTCGGCGGTCGTCGCGGGCGGCTACATCGTCCGCGCCGGCGGCAAATGCGCAATGGAGCATGGCCACAGAGGCGATGAGATCGAAGGCGTTGACGCAGTCGCTCTCAACGGCGAAGAGGTCGGCCGGGATAGTCAGCCGGGGGTCACCACGCTCTTGGGCGTGCGCCCCCGACAGGCACGCCAGCAGCCCCCACAGCCACCACCCAAGGTGCGCCGCTTGCGTCGCCGCTCGGGGCTGGCGGCGCGTTGCCGCGATCAAGCCCGTCGGCGCGTCGCGCGCAGCGCAGCCGTTGCGGGCGCGTCCACCGCCAGAGACTCGTCCTCGGCCTGGCCCGTCAGCACCACCCCATAGACCTCGAGGGCGCGAGCCGGCGTTTCCCAACGTTCGAGCACGTCCCGGCACACCCGCGCCGGGTCGCGGTCCAGCGGGTCGCCGTATCCACCGCCGCCCGCATCCGTGCCACGAACCCACTCGCCAGGGGCCAACCGACACTCCACCACCCCGGGCAGCTTTTCTTCGTGTCCATCCACGTGAATCTTGTAGGTCGCCGCCGGCGGACCTGCCTGCCCGCCGCGAACCCCTTGGGGAGGATTCACCTGCCCATCACAGGAAATGACGACGGTCATGGGATCGTGACGCGGCCCATAGATGACTTCTGAGCCTGGCGCGCCCCGCATACGCCCTGCCCCGCCGCCACCGGGGATGACGCGCAGCTGGCGCACGAGGATGGGATATTTGGATTCGTCTACTTCCACGCTGCCGCGGTACATCAGACCGGCGGCCACGGGCAGTCCGTAGTTCAGCCAGCCGTCCGTTTCCGGTGTCGCCGGGCCCCCGTTGGTAATGAGCCATTCCTGATTGATGAAAGGCCCCCCGCGTCGCCAATCCTCGCCGCTGATGACCCCGGCCCCGGCGCCCATGCCAATGGCGCCCTCCGCCAGACCGTGGCCGTCGCCAATGGCCGCGAACGCGGCCTGGGTAACGTTGACCAGACGATCCCCGATGTTGGTGGTAGCCATGGAGCAGCTGTGCGGGAACTTCGGGTTGCCCGTAATACAGCCATCACGCAGATGCACCCGCACCCGCGAGAAAGAGCCCGCGTTGTGGGGCACATCGGGATCCATGCAGTTGAACACACCACACATGGCATTCGAGGTGGCACAGGCTACGGACTCATTCAGCCCGAAAGCCAGATTGTCCGGGTTGTGGGTGAGGTCTACATCGATGTAGCCATTCTCGGCGTCCACCGCCACATCCACGCGCAGCGGCAGTCCATCCGGCAGGATGGGCGGCAGGGGATCGTAGGTCGTGGTGTTGGACAGCTTGCCGGGTGGCATGCGGCGGATGGCATCCACCATGCGGCGTTCGGAATATGCAAACCACTGTTCGATGAAGCGGCGGATGGTGTCCACCCCATAGCGTCGCGTCAGCTCCACGAGCCGGCGCTCGCCAATGCGTGCGGCACCAATTTCTGCCAGAAAATCGCCGTACCACTGTTCGGGCACGCGGATGCGCCGCTTGCACATGCGGATGATGTCATCCACGTCGTGATAGTCCCGCTGCACACGCACACACGGGAAAATGAGCGCGCCCTCTTCGT
>JBIKOF010000343.1:0-3162 GCA_044358205.1 Gammaproteobacteria bacterium
GCGGCCATGATCCCCGAGAAACTCGGCAAGGGTGAGGTGAGGCTCGGGATTCAGATTGATGAAGACGAAGCCCTCCCATACTGAGAGCGGAATTTCGATGAGGCCCAGTTGCTCGCGATCGAGGCAGTGAAAGCCCTCTGCATCCGGCACCGCTGCCAGCCGGCCATCCAGACCAAAGGTCCAGCCATGGAAAGGGCAGGTGAACCCGACGCAGTGGCCAGACTCACGCAGCTCGACATTGTTGCCGCGGTGGCGACACACATTGTGAAAGGCCCGCAGTTGGCCGTCGCGCCCATGCACAACCAGAATCGAAAGATTAAAGGTTGGTATTTTCTTCTGGAAGAAATCGCCGGGTTTTGCCGCCTGCTCGACGCGGCCCATGCACAGCCAGGCGCGCTTGAAGATGGCATCCAGCTCTTTGCGGTAGAACTCAGGATCCCAGTAGGCGTCTGTAGGGACCGGACCCGTGCCGAGCTCCGGGTGGCGCAGGGTGAGGTTGGCCGGCGTGACGACAGACCGGATACGTTCATTCATGCAGACACTCCTTGCGGCGCGTTATCTGGGAGAGTGACCACCAGCGGGAAGCGGCGCGCATCGAATGGATCGGGATAGCTGCCCGTGCCATACCATTCGATGGCCGGCCCCATCTCGGCGAGCGACAGCATTAGTTTCAGCAGATGTTCTTCCTCGGCACTGAGGGCGCCCAGCTTTCGCTCGGCCAGGAAGGCGAGTGCGCCAGGCGCTTCTGGCAGCACGCGATCATAGAAGGCGCGGATTTCGGCCAGCGGTGTGGTGAGGCGCTTTTCGAGCCGCGCCGTTGAATCGGCGAGCGCCCAGCCGGGCACCAGATCCTCGAACGCTGCGAACTCCGGCGGGAGGCCGGCGGGCTTGTCTGATTCGCGCATGAAAACTCCGTGAGTGGGCGAGTCTGAGCCCTCATCCTACCGGGTGACCGCCACCCCGCAAGCCCTGTGGGGTGGGGTTGCCGATGCTGCGCCGCGCGAATGTGTCAGCGGATTTCCCTATAATCTCGCGCTCCCGATTCACAGGCTTTGCGCATGTCCATCGTTACCCGTTTCCCGCCCAGCCCTACCGGATATCTGCACATCGGCGGCGCCCGTACCGCGCTATTCAACTGGCTCTATGCGCGACGCCACGGCGGCCGGTTTGTGTTTCGCATCGAAGATACGGATCGCGAGCGCTCCACTCAGGAGGCTGTGGACGCCATCTTTGAAGGCATGGCGTGGCTCGGGCTGGATTGGGACGATGGCCCTTACTACCAGACCAAACGATTTGATCGCTACTACGAAGCGATCGATCAGCTGCTGCAGGCCGGGCGCGCCTACCACTGCTGGTGCAGTCGGGAACGCCTCGAGCAACTGCGGGCCGACCAGATGGCCCGCAAGGAGAAGCCGCGTTACGACGGACACTGCCGCGATCGCAGCGGGCCGCCCCCGGCGGGTGTGCAGCCGGTGGTGCGATTGCGCACCCCGAGTACGGGCGAACTGGTGGTGGACGATCGCGTGCACGGTGCTGTGGTGTTCAGCAACGACGAGTTGGACGATCTCATCATTGCCCGTTCGGACGGCACGCCCACTTATCACCTGACGGTGGTGGTGGACGACATCGATATGGGGATCACGCATGTCATTCGCGGCGATGACCATCTCAACAACACACCGCGCCAGATTCATATTCTGGAGGGACTGGGCGCGCAGCGCCCGGTGTATGCGCACGTGCCCATGATTAACGGCCCGGATGGCAAGAAGCTTTCCAAGCGCCATGGGGCGGTGAGCGTCACCCAGTACCGCGACGAAGGCTTCTTACCCGAAGCGCTGCTGAATTATCTGGCGCGGCTGGGCTGGTCGCACGGAGACGAGGAAATCTTCACCCTCGATGACCTCGTTGCGAAGTTCGATATCGACGCCATTAACAAATCGGCGGCGAGCTTCAACCGCGACAAGCTCCTGTGGGTGAATCAGCACTATCTGCAAACTGTACCCGCAGCCCGTCTGGTGGAAACCACTCGACCTTTCTTTGCAGCAGCGGGACTTGATGTCGCCATGGGCCCGCCGCTCGAGAGTTTGCTGGATGCCCAGCGCACCCGGGCTCGCACCCTGGACGAGATGGTGGACAAGAGCACCGCGTTCTTCGGCGACCGGGTAAGCATGGACGCCGACGCCGCGCGCAAGCATCTGGGGCCCGAGGCACGCCCCATCGTGCAGGCGTTGCAGGACGCGCTGAGCGACCTACCGGTCTGGGAGAAAGCGACGCTCCATGCGTGTGTGGAACAGGTGGCCGGCGCGCTTGGGGTGAAGCTTGGCCAGGTCGCACAGCCCCTGCGGGTGGCGGTCACGGGTGGTACGGCGTCCCCTGCCATCGATGTGACCTTGGCACTGCTGGGGCGCGAACGCACCCTGCTGCGGCTGGCCGAAGCGCTCGCCGGGATGGGTGCCTGAAGCTCGCTTGACACTCCCCCGGTGCTCGCGTAATTTCGCGCCTCTCTTTTACGGGCCAGTGCCGCAAGAGAGTAAACCTGAACACTGGGGCTATAGCTCAGCTGGGAGAGCGCTTGCATGGCATGCAAGAGGTCGTCGGTTCGATCCCGACTAGCTCCACCAGAATCCCGCCGGAACTTCTCGGAAGTCCGCGCACTCTGAAGGTTGCCCGTCCCCATCGTCTAGAGGCCTAGGACATCGCCCTTTCACGGCGGTAACGGGGGTTCGAATCCCCCTGGGGACGCCATCATCGATGGCGTCGAAGCCTGACGCGCCGAGGTAGCGACACTGGAAGGTTCCCGGGTTCGCGTCATCTCCCGGATTGCGTTGTCTACCTCCCGGATACCTTGTCTACCTCGCCCGGCGCGCATTTCCTCCACGATGCGTGAATATTGCTACTGCCCGAGTTCCTCCTCACGCACCTGATGGCGGTATCGATTTACCCAGCCGGATAGGGCGCCGTGCCGATTTCGGTGGCACAGGCGTTTTTCATTGACAGCCTCGTCCCGGCAGGCGGATTATCGATATTCACTTGCGAGAGAACATCATGGCATCCGTCAAAACCTGTCTCGGTCAGAAGCCTAGCCGATTGATCACGGTCGCCCCTGGCGACTCCGTGCAACGGGCACTTGAATTGATGAAGGAACACCGTGTGCGAGCGGTG